>DNJM01000202.1 GCA_003489085.1 Lachnospiraceae bacterium | reverse complement strand
ACATAATAATAATATTCATCATCTTCAAATTGAAGCCGTTCTGTCCTGGAATAATCTACCGTAAACACAAAGAACTGCACCAGAAAAGCAAGCAGTGCACTCGCAGCTCCTCCGGCAATTACCTGCAGATATTCTGTATGTATATCCAGCATCAGATCACCGGCTACCATCACAACCAGATTGGTAATGGCTCCGCACACAATGGAAATTTCCCATGCATGATCTATGGAAAGTCTGCGGATCGTATACACTATTAAAAGACAAAGCACAAATGCTGCAATTGCAAGCCACATTTCTCTGTTCTGAAATACCCTCTGAATATATACTGTAATCTGCTGTACAATCTTATCTGAAGATCCTTTAATGACAGTTGCAGAAGTATTCACATAGGAAATAATAAAATATACTATCGTACCGCATGCGATCGGAATCACACAGACAGGAGTACCAATCAGCCCCCATATAATCGGTATTGCATATGGAATTTTCAGGAAAAATGCGAGTGGCATCAAAAGGGCAATGATTGCTGTTCCCCCTGCAAATCGAAAGTAAAAAATAAACATTACTAAGAAAACTGCGGCAGTTGCTGCTGCCACTCCCAAAGACAAAGAGGTCAGATGGGCAATCACCAGGGCTGCGGCTGTAATTGCTGTAAATACCATCGGCAGAAATGTACAGATAACAGCCAACACCATCGTCACAACCTGCTGTGTCAGCGGCTTCATATAACCAATCTTCGAACTGATCAGCCAGAAAGCAGCGAAAGCAAGTACAAACTGCAGTGCTTTATCCACATAGATCGAATACTTTGCGTACAGCCTCAGTAGTTTCTCCTTCCAAACAAATATACTGCTCATTTATCTTTTCTCCTTTTTATACAGTCTCTTCAATGCAGACAGCTCACGGCTGTACTGCTTTACACGTTCCCGTGCATCATCATGCCTTCTTTTATAAATTTCGCTGCTGATGATCCCATATATAATCAATGTGACAACATATCCGAGAATGATGCCTCCTCCCAGCACAACAATCATCTGAAACTTCAGATTTGCAAGCAGTACATCCAGCATCGTCACCCCGGCAAGCGCAATCACCACAATATAGCCTATTGTCACCCAGATCAGCGTTCCTATTACATTCAGTCCGGCATAATCATTTCGGAAATACGCACTGATTTTAAAATCTTTCGTCCCTTGCTTCTTTTCATAGGCGGCCATTTTTGTCATTAGTTTTACGCGTTCTTCACTCAGCATAAAGTCACCTCTGTATTCAAATTTCCTCTTATATATACGCTCTTTTAAGTATAGCATATAATCAGAAACCTTGTCCAATACTTATAGTGAAAAAATACACTTTTGAGACCCCTTTTTGCTTCATTTTTCTTGCAATTGTACCAATTGTTGCGCCGCTTGTATAAATATCATCAATTAGAAGCACATTTCGACAACGCGCAGCCTCCTCCGATACATAAAATGCATTCTGCAGCATCTTTCTGCGTTCTGTAGGATTCAGCTGCTTTAGTGGTATTGTATACCCCGTTCGGAATACCAGATCCAGTCGAAGCGGAATGCCGGAAAGCCTGCTTAACCGGGCTCCGAGAATTTCTGCCTGATTATAGCCGCGCCTGCGCTGCTTTTTCCAATGTAGCGGGACAGGTACAATAGCCTCAATCTGCCATCGTTTCAATTCTCCGGAAAATTTTTCAAAAAGACAGTCTGCAAACAGATTCCCATAATATCTTTGATTCTGGTATTTGAAGCGATAAATAGCCTGGTTGACCGGTTCCTTGTGCAGCCAGACACTTCTGCCCTCCTCAAACGGTGGTTTCCTTTTTTCACAGTCAGTACAGTATTCCTTCTGTTCATTCCGAATGGGTTTACCGCACTTTCTGCAGCAGGGCTCTGAAACCTCTTCCAGTATATTCCGGCAGCTGTCACAGATTCCTTCCGGAATCATCTTCCCGCAAAATGGGCATCGGTATGGATACAGAACCTCTCCCAGCTTCTGTAACCCTTTTTTTATCAAATTGATTATTCTTTTCTGCATCTTTCTATTCAGACGCTGTAAATCTCCCTGATACAGTCCGAAAGAGAAGTAAAACGATCCTGTTCTCTTGCATTTTGTATCATATTTTGTAAAGTCTCATCACTTCCGACCAGTGTAACACATTTTTTCGCCCGGGTTACTGCCGTATAGAGCAGATTCCGATGATACAGCTGCCTCGGTCCCGGCAGAAGCGGTATTACAACCGCAGGGTACTCACTTCCCTGCGCTTTATGTATCGTTATGGCATATGCCAGTTCCAGTTCATCCAATTGTTTAAAGGAATATATTACCTTTCGTTTTTCATCATACTCCACTGTCAATGTTTCCGCATATGGATTGATTTCTGCAACAATGCCAATATCTCCATTAAACACACCCAGCCCTTTATCCACAGTCAGACCATATCGGGTAGTAATCTCCCACTCCAACTGATAGTTATTTTTGATCTGCATAACCTTATCCCCAACCCGAAAGAGCTTATCTCCGTATTCTTTTTCCACTTTCTTGGGATCAGGTGGATTTAAATACTGCTGCAGAATGCCATTCAGGCGCTCTACTCCCAGAAGGCCTTTCTTCATCGGAGCCATAACCTGAATCTCATAGGGGGATGCTTCTACGTATTTCGGCAGTTTCTTCTGAATCAGCGCTATTACAACAGCAATGATCGTATTGGCATCCTGCCGCTTCAGGAAAAAGAAATCCTTGCTTTTATTGTCCAGTACAAGCGGAATTCCACGGTTGATCTTATGCGCATTCATGACGATATCACTTTCACTTGCCTGCCGAAAAATTCGTGTCAGTTCCACAACCGGAAAGCAGCCGGATTCAATAATATCTTTTAAAATGCTTCCCGGACCGACAGAGGGCAGCTGGTTTCGATCCCCTACCAGGATCAGCCGTGTTCCAACTGTAACCGCCTTTAAAAGGGCATGCATCAGTGGCAGATCCACCATAGACATTTCATCAATAATAATGACATCTGCATCCAGCGGGTTCTCTTCATTTCTGGAGAATCCGCTCTCACTGCCTTCTTCTTCCGGATTTCCGCAAACCTCCAGAAGGCGGTGTATTGTCTGTGCTTCATAGCCGGTGGTTTCTGTCATTCGTTTAGCCGCACGGCCAGTCGGTGCTGCCAGAAAAATATTCAGCCCTTCACTGTCAAAATATCGGATCATAGCGTTAATAGTTGTCGTTTTTCCGGTTCCCGGCCCACCTGTCAGTACCAGTACACCATGGCGCACTGCCTCAATCACAGCCTGCCGCTGCCTGTCCTCCAATATCAGACTGGCATTTTGCTCCACTTGTGTCAAACGATGCTCTATGACTGCATCCATAACCTCCATATCCACATTCAGATCATGCAGCATTCGGGCTGTATTCAGTTCCATATAGTAATAAGATGCACCGTAAACCCGCACCTCATCTTCTTCCGTCTCGTCATCTCTTTTTGCACGTTTCAAAACAATTTTCCGCTCCATAGACAGGTCCATCAGATAAGACTCAATATCTGTGATTCCTACCTCCAGCAGCTCGCTGGCCCGCCTGAGCAGAACCTCTTCGGGCAGATAAACATGGCCCTCTCCTACGCTCTGGAGCAGAGTATAAAAGATACCGCTTCGAATGCGATAATCGGAATCCGTATGAATACCAATCCGGGATGCAATCTCATCTGCAGTCTTAAATCCAATGCCCTGTATATGATCCGCCAGCTGATATGGATTTTCTTCCAGTACCCGATAGATATTCTGTCCATAGTATTGATAAATCTTAGCAGCAAGTGCCAGCGAAATACCATACTTCTGCAGATAAATCATGGCTTTGCGCATGTCCCTTTTGCTTTCTACCTGTTCCGCAATCTCTCTGGCCTTTCGTTCACTGATTCCTTTCACTTCTGCCAGCCGCTCCGGCTCCTCTTCTATAATCCGAAAGGTATCTTCCTTAAACTTTCTTACAATTCTGGCCGCTAATGCTGCCCCCAGCCCCTTAATCGCACCCGAACCCAGATAACGCTCAATCGACAGCAGATCTTCCGGCTCTTTGATCTCATAAGAGGTCACCTGGAGCTGGGAACCATATACCGCATGTGTCGTATATTCACCCGTAACCTCTACCAGCTCTCCTTCACTGATATAATGAAACACTCCTACGCAAGTCAGCTCTCCATCTTCATTTGTCAGATTCAGAACCGTATAGCCATTCTCTTCGTTCCGGAACACGATATGTTCCACATATCCCTTTACGACCTCCATCGTTTCCTCCTAACCCACAATCGGAAAAACCGGAAAAACACACTTCTGCATTCCCCCGGTTCTGAAATTATGTCGTTTTCCGTCCACCCATAAATTCTACAAACTGTCCGGTTCCGATAGCAACCGCTTTCATCGGATCCTCTGCTGTCATGGTATGGATACCCGTCTTTTCTTCTATTAATGCTTCCAGTCCCCGGAGCATAGAGCCGCCTCCGGTCAGTACGATACCTCTCTCCAGAATATCTGCCGAAAGCTCCGGAGGCGTTCTTTCCAGAATACCGATTACTGCTTCTACAATCTGAGAGGCTGCTTCCCGGAGCGCTTCCTCTGTTTCGGAAGCTCTGACTTCCACTGTTTTCGGCAGCCCGGTCATCAGATCTCTTCCGCGCACTTCAATTATCTCATCTTCTGTCTGCGGATAAACTCTTCCGACTCTGATCTTAATATCCTCGGCCGTCCGCTCACCGATCAGCAGATTGTGCATTTTCTTCATATATCGGACAATCGCCTCATCAAAATCATCGCCTGCCAGCTTCAAGGAGGTATTCACCACAGTTCCGCCCAGAGAAATCACAGCAATGTCCGAAGTGCCGCCTCCAATATCCACAATCATATTCCCACATGGCTTCGAAATATCAATTCCTGCTCCAATCGCTGCAGCAACCGGCTCCTCTATCAAAAGTACTTCTCTGGCACCGGCTGCATAAGCAGACTCCTCTACAGCCTTTTTCTCCACCTCTGTTACCCCACTCGGTACACAAACGCTGATCCGCGGCTTTTTAAAGGTCTTTTTCCCCAGTGACTTCTGTACAAAGTATTTAATCATTTTCTCTGTTACAGTATAATCCGAAATGACTCCCTGCCTGAGTGGTCTTACCGCAATAATATTACCGGGTGTTCTTCCAAGCATCATCCTTGCTTCTTCGCCGATCGCCTTAATCGTATTGCTGTCCCGATCAAAAGCAACTACGGACGGCTCCTTTAAAACAACCCCTTTTCCTTTCACATATACAAGAACACTTGCAGTTCCCAAATCAATTCCGATATCTACTGGCATACATCCATTACTCCTTTCCTCCCCGTGCTGAAATGCACCGGCTTATCCTGGCCGGACTTATCGGGTGTAAAAGTTTTTTCATGATGCACGTATCATTATAATCAAATTCCAGAGAATTGGAAACCCCCTTTTTTATCTTTTACTTTTTCTTAAGAATTGCATCTATATACCGTCCGGTATAGGAAACCGGACTCTTTGCCACTTCCTCCGGAGTTCCCTGTGCGATTACTGTACCGCCTCTGTCTCCTCCTTCAGGTCCCATATCTATGATATAATCTGCCGTTTTAATCACATCCAGATTATGCTCAATTACAATGACGGTATTCCCGTCTTCTGCAAATCTGCGCAGTATTTCCGTCAATTTATGCACATCTGCAAAATGAAGTCCCGTGGTCGGTTCATCCAGAATATATACTGTTTTTCCTGTACTGCGTTTACTCAGTTCCGTTGCCAGCTTAATTCGCTGTGCCTCTCCTCCGGACAATTCGGTTGACGGCTGTCCCAGGCGGATATAAGAAAGTCCTACATCATACAAGGTTTCTATTTTCCGACGGATACTTGGCACATTTTCAAAGAAAGTAAGGGCTTCTTCCACCGTCATATTCAGTACGTCATAGATACTTTTTCCTTTATACTTTACTTCCAGTGTCTCCCGATTATACCGTTTTCCTCCGCACACCTCACATGGAACATATACATCCGGAAGAAAATGCATCTCGATCTTCAGAATACCATCACCGCTGCAGGCCTCACAGCGGCCGCCTTTTACATTGAAGCTGAAACGTCCCTTTTTATATCCTCTCGCTTTTGCATCTGCTGTTGCCGCAAATAGATCCCGGATCAGATCAAACACTCCCGTATAGGTAGCCGGATTGGATCGCGGTGTCCGCCCAATGGGAGACTGATCGATTGCAATGACTTTGTCTACCTGATCCAGACCTTCTACTGTCCTATGCTTTCCCGGAACCACTCTGGCACGATTCAGATCTCTTGCCAGCCGTTTGTACAGAATCTCATTCACCAGAGAGCTCTTTCCGGAACCGGATACGCCGGTTACACATGTCATGACGCCCAGCGGAAATTCCACATCAATATTTTTCAGATTATTTTCCATCGCACCGATTACTTTCAGAAAACCGCTTGGCTGTCTGCGTACCTCCGGAATCGGAATCCGCTTTCTTCCGCTTAGATAATCCCCTGTAATAGAAGCAGGATTCTGCATGATTTCCTCAGCTGTACCGGTAGCTACAATCTCTCCGCCATGTTCACCGGCTCCCGGCCCGACATCTACAATAAAATCTGCTGCCCGCATGGTATCTTCATCATGCTCTACCACAATCAGGCTATTCCCCAGATCCCGCAGATGTTTCAGAGTATTCAGCAGCTTATCGTTATCCCTCTGATGCAGTCCGATACTCGGTTCATCCAGAATATA
>DNJM01000210.1:14184-19875 GCA_003489085.1 Lachnospiraceae bacterium | reverse complement strand
GTATCATTTTATAATGATCTTAGCAAGAAATATCTGGAAAAAACAGAAATGGAAAGAATGGAAAAGGAGGTAACCAATGGCAAAGAGATTATGTATTCAGATAACAGAAAAAGACAATGTAGCTATTGCTGTCTATGACATCGCCAAGGGTACGGAAGTCATGCCGGGAGTGGTAACTGCCGAGGATATTCCGCAGGCGCACAAAATCGCGCTCAGTGCATGCCCGAAGGGGACAGAGATTATCCGCTATGGCGTGGTTCTTGGTACAACCAGCACGGACATTCCGAAAGGGGGATGGATCAATGAAACCAATCTGGTGATGGCACCTGCGCCGGACCTTGACGAGCTGGAATTTGCAGTCAATATCCGTACGGATCTGCCGGAGGCGCCGGTGAAGACATGGGAGGGCTATCGGAATCCCAAAGGAGGCCCTGCCGGTACAAGAAATATTCTGGCAATTAACACAACCGTACAGTGCGTAGCGGGTGTTGTGAATGTGGCCATTCGAAGAATCAAGCAGGAGCTGCTTCCGAAGTATCCGAATGTTGATAACGTAATTGCAATCAATCATCCATATGGCTGCGGTGTTGCGATTGATGCACCGGAGGCAAAGGTGCCGCAGCGGATCCTTCGAAATATTGCTGTCCACCCGAATTTCGGCGGTGTATTTATGCTGGTTGGCCTTGGCTGTGAAAAATTCACAGTAGACCGTTTTTGTGAATGGTGGCCGGAAATGAATACGGAAGAAAATGTTATTGTACTGCAGAATTATAAGGGTTATGAGGCAATGATAAATGCTGTCATGGAGATGGCTGAGAAGAAGCTGCAGATTCTGAATGCAAGAAGAAGGGAGACACTTCCGCTTTCGGAACTGCTGGTGGGTATGCAGTGCAGCGGTTCGGATGCCTTTTCCGGCATTACGGCAAACCCGACAGCGGGCTATGCTGCGGATCTGATTGTCAGTGGAGGCGGTACGGTAATGTTCTCCGAGGTAACCGAGGTGCGTGACGGCGTACAGTTCATTGCGCAGCGCTGTGTGAATGAGGAAGTGGGAAAGCGTCTTGTGGAAGAAATGAAATGGTATGACAATTATCTGAAAATGGGAGGCGTAGACCGCGGTGCGAATACCACTCCTGGCAATAAGAAAGGCGGTTTGTCTAACATCATTGAAAAGTCCATGGGATCCATCGCAAAATCCGGCAGCTCACCAATCGTAGAAGTGCTTTCCCCCGGTGAAAAGCCAACAAAGCATGGAGAAATTTTTGCGGCAACACCGGCATCCGATCTGGTATGCGGTCCCTCTCAGCTGGCATCCGGCATGGGACTGCAGGTATTTATGACAGGCCGCGGCACACCGTATGGTCTGGCGGCAGCACCGGTGATCAAGTTGTGTTCACGGAATGAAATGAAGGAACAATGGTTTGACATTATTGATTTTAATGCCGGCCCGGCTGCGGTAGGCGAGCGTACGATTGCCGAGCAGGGAGAGGAATTGTTCCTCTATATATTGGATGCAGCAAGTGGAAGAAAGAAGCCTTACACGGAGCAGTATGGTCTGGAAAATGATCTGTGCATTTTTAATCCGGCTCCGATTACCTAAAGGTGAATAAGAAAAATCAGCATAGAAATATAGAAGGACCTGGCCGTATGGAAAACGGCGGGTCTTTTTTTGAGTTTGGGTCGGCCGTCAAAAATGCTGAGATAGAAGGAAGGATATGTGGTATTATAGAAATGCGAGATTGATATCGGGAGGAGTATTGGATTATGAAATTTTTTCACCTTTCTGATTTGCATATTGGGCTGAAGCTTTTTAATCGCAGTCTGATAGAAGATCAGGAATATATCTTAAAACAGATTGCAGAAAAAGCGGCCGAAGAAATTCCAGATGCGGTAGTGATTGCCGGAGACATTTATGATAAGGCAGTTCCATCTGCGGAGGCAGTGGAGGTCTTTGATCATTTTATATCGGAATTGACAGCAGCTGTGCCGAATGCGGTTATTATGATGATCAGCGGAAATCATGACAGCGCGTCTCGTGTCAATGTGTTCCGCAGTGTACTGTCTAGGCAAAAGATCCATATGATTGGCATTCCGCCGATGCAGCCGGAGGAATATATAGAGCAGGTGTCACTGCAGGATTCTTATGGGAACGTGAACTTTTATCTGCTTCCATTTGTCAAGCCTTCGGTGGTAAAACAGATAGTTGGTACGGATGAAAACGATAATCATCTTTCTTATAATGCTGCTGTTCATAGACTGATTGAAAGGGAACAGATTGATCCTGCATCGAGAAATGTCCTGGTCAGCCATCAGTTTTATCTGCCGGCCGGAAGAAATGCGGATGAGATAGAGCGTATGGATTCTGAAATCCGTACGGTAGGCAACATCGATGAGGTCGGGGCAGATATTCTGGAGAGATTCGATTATGCGGCTTTAGGACATATTCATAAGCCTATGAAGGCAGGCAGCGAGGTCTATCGCTATTGTGGTACGCCGCTTGCGTGTTCCGTCAGTGAAGCGGGGCAGCAGAAGGGTATTCTTATGGTAGAGATGCAGGATAAGGGGGAGGTAAAGGTGGCGGTTCTGCCGCTTAAGCCCCTTCGCCAGGTACGTGTCATCAAAGGAAATCTGGAAGAGGTATTACAGCAGAGTTGTTCGGATTATGTGACAGTGATTCTGACGGATCAGGTGGATTTGGATGTCATTGATATGCAGGACAGACTGCGAAATGCATACCCGAACCTTTTAGAAATCCGCAGGGAGACGCTGCGGCAGGCGGATTATAGCGTAAATTTTACCGCGAAAGAGGAAATGGATCCATTTGAGCTGTGCAGTTCCTTTTTGAAAGACCTGGATGATGCAGAGCAGGAATTGCTCCGTGATGTGATTCATACGATTCAGGAGGTGCAGTAGATGAAACCGTTAAAATTAACGATGCAGGCATTCGGCTCCTATAGTAAGAAAACAACGATTGATTTTACCAGACCCAATCAGAATCTGTTTCTGGTTACCGGGGATACCGGTGCCGGTAAGACGACAATCTTTGATGCCATTGTCTTCGCGATCTATGGAGAAGCAAGCTCCGGCAGTAATAAGAAGGATGGAACGGAGCTGCAGAGTCAATTTGCCGCGTATACCGTGGAACCATTTGTGGAGCTGATATTTTCGGAAAAGAACGGAGAGCAGGATGCAGTTTATACGGTGCAGCGTATACCGAGACATGTACGGCCATTAAAGCGCGGCAGCGGCAGCAAGGAGGAGAGCGAAAGAGTTTCTCTTAGAATGCCGGACGGCACGGAGTACCCGCAGAAGGAGACGGATCGAAAGCTGGAAGAGATTGTCGGATTGACCAAGAAGCAGTTCATGCAGGTAGCTATGATTGCCCAGGGAGAGTTCATGGAGCTGCTGCGTGCAAAGTCAGATGACAAAAAGGTGATCTTCCGAAAATTATTTCATACAGATCTGTTTCAGCATATCGTTGATGAGCTTGGAAAACGCAGAAGGGAGAAGCTTTCTGACATGGCAGAAATCCGTACAGTCTGCCAGACAGAGGTAGGACGTATCGTTGTGCCGGAGGATTATGAAGATGCAGAAGCGCTTCAGGTAGTCAGGAAACGTGTGCTGACTTCAGATAAGCTGTCTGTAACCGATATGGAAGCTGTGATGGCTGCACTGGAAAAGCTTTGCCATATGCTGGATGAACATAAAAAGAATGCACAGAAAGCATATGAGGAGGCCGGACGGCTTCGGGACAGGAAGCGGGATGCATATACCGGTGCCATAGGTCTGCAGAAATCGTATGAACAATGGGAGAGAGCAGAGAAGGAGCTTGCCGAGTGTGCAGCTGCAGAAAAGGAAATCGAAGAAACAGTAAAAAGGATTGCGGCTATTGATGCAGCCTATGAAATCAGGTCGGTGTATCAGCGGTTTTCAGATGTGGAAAATACTGTCTTTGATATGGAAGAGAGGCTGAAGGAGCAGCTGGAAGTGCAGCCGGAGCTTGCGCGGATATATAGGAAAGCGTCCGATGCAGAAACAGAAGCAAAGAGGCAGCAGGAGATCGAACTGGAGTCATTTGCCAAAGTATCCGAACGTGTGAAAAAGGCGCTTTCTATTCTGGATAAGATCAGGACGGCAAAGAAGGAGACAGCAGCGGGAGAAGCAGCACTGAAGTGTGCAGAAACTGCGGAGGCACAGGCGGAGCAGCAGCTCAAGGCTCTGGAAATTCAGGAACAGAAGTGGAGAAAGCAGGTCGAGGAACTGAGCAGCACGGATATCCTTCTGGAACGCTGGAAGAGAAAGGAGGAAGAAGCCGGAGAAATCGAAAATGCGGTCTCTTTGGCGAAGACGCTCCAGTGTGATGTCAAAGCACAGAAGAGAAAAGCAGAAAAAGCACAGCAGGAGTATAGTGCTATCCGGCAGAAATTTGCCGGTAAGAATGCGGAATATGCTGCAAAGAATACAGCATTTTTAGATGCACAGGCAGGATTCCTTGCCAGAGAGAAATTAAAGCCGGGTGAGCCGTGTCCGGTATGCGGCTCTAAGGAGCACCCGCATCCTTGTGACATCTCCAAAGATTATGGAAACCTGACACGTGAGATCATTGAAAATCTGGCAAGGGAGGTCGCTGCGATTCAGCAGAAGCAGCAGAAGAAGGCGCAGGCAGCAGGCTCGGCGTCGGATCTGCTGGCGGAAAAGAAAAGCCATCTGGAAGAGACCATGCGGCAGCTTCAGAAGCGTATGGCAAAAAGCATTTCGAACGTACCGGAACCTCTGACACAGGAGCGGGCAGAAGCTCTTTTGACTGGCTGGAAGCAGGAGATCGAAAGAGAAGGGGCGGCTCTTCAAAAGAATGCAGAAATACTGATACAGATACGGAATTCTCTGAAAGATATTGATACCAGAAAACAGTCACTGAAGGAAGCGGCAGAACGCGAAGCGCAGAACGTGGTGAATGCCAAAACCACACTGGCGGGCAGCAGGGCAGCGCTGGCAGGTTTTGAAGCGGATCGGGATTATCCAACGGCAGAAGAAGCCAATGCAGCACTTGCGGAAGCGGCAGCAACTAAAAATAAGAAGGAGGACGACTGGCGGACAGCTAATAAGGAAGCCAGGGCAGCAAAAGAAAGGCTGGATCATACAGGGGCATTGATTGCACGTTATCATAAGGAGCTTCCGGAGCAGAAGGAGGAGCGTGACCGGCGTAAGGCGGCTTATGAAAAAAGTATGGAAGAGAAGGAGTTGGCCGAGTCCGAGTGGAAGGATATTACGATGAAATATCTGCGGTCCGAGACGGACAGACTTCAGGCAGAGGTGGAGGCCTATCATAAAAAGAAGGCAACTGCGGAGGGAATGCGGGAATCCGCTAAGAAGGCCATTGATGACCGAAACCGTCCGGACCTCGTAGAATTGGAGTCTGCAAAAAGGCAGGCAGAAGAGCAGCTGGCGGAAGCGCAGAGAGAGTTGGAGCGTTTTAAAGATGATTATAAAGCCAATTTGAATGCTTACCATGCACTGGCTCCGAAGATGGAGGAACGCAGCAGAGTAATGCGGGAGTATACAAGGCTTGACAGCCTTTATAACCGTCTTGCCGGAAAGGTGAGCGGTTCTCGTATGGATATCGAGACATTTGTACAAAGATATTATCTGCAAAGAATTCTGTACGCAGCAAATGCCCGTTTTTATGAAATG
>DNJM01000210.1:0-13890 GCA_003489085.1 Lachnospiraceae bacterium | reverse complement strand
AAATGTCCGCCGGTCAGTTCGAATTGCGGATGGTCGGAACGGAGCAGGCAGGAGAAGGGAAAAACAGAGGACTTGATCTGATGGTGTATTCCACCGTGACCGGCAAAGAAAGAGAAGTAAGGACACTGTCCGGCGGAGAGTCTTTTATGGCTGCGCTTTCTCTGGCACTTGGCATGGCGGATCAGATTCAGGAAAGCTCCGCGGCTATTCACCTGGATGTTATGTTTATTGACGAGGGATTCGGATCGCTCGATGACCACTCCAGGGAGCAGGCTGTCAAGGTACTGCAGCAGATGGCAGGCAGTTCCAGGCTGATCGGTATTATTTCACATGTGACAGAGCTGAAGCAGGAAATCGAGGATCAGCTGATTGTTGCAAAGGGGGAAGAGGGAAGCTATGTAAGATGGCAGATCAGCTGATGTGGGATCTGGCAAAGGAATACAGGGATATTTGTCAGTATGTTTTTGAATATTGGACGGAGTAGAGACAATGAGGTTGTGATCCATGAAACTTTGGTTTATAATGAAAAAGAAAATGAAAAACGGGTTTGTATACAGTATAATTTAAGAAAGGACATACGAATGATAAAGATTGTAGAATACAGAGGACATATACGGAATTGGGAAGCACTTTGTGGGACATTGGGGATTGATCCTTCTTTGTCTCGGGAAGAGCGTGAAGAAAAGATCCTGATTAAGGCTTATGAAACCTGGGGATATGATATGGCCAGCCATATGCATGGGATGTTTGCATTTGCCCTGTGGGATGCGGAGGAACAGAAGCTGTTCTGCCTGCGGGATCATTTTGGCACCAAACCGTTTTATTATTATGAGACAGCAGATGGCCGACTGCTTTATGGAACGACGATCCGTAGAATTATGAAACAGCCGGGTTTTGTAAAAGAGCTGAACGAGGAAATGCTGCAGCTGTATCTGAGTCTGACCTATGTGGCAGGTGAAAATACATTTTTCCGCGGTGTGAAAAAACTGCTTCCGGGCCATTATTTAATCTGGAAGGAAGGAGTTCTTCGGATTGAGCGCTACTGGACGCCGGAATTCCATCCGGATAACAGTAAATCTCTGGAAGACTGGGCGGATGAGATCCATACGACAATCCAGAAGATTATGCCGGAGGTGAAGGCGTCGGATGAGACCGCGGAGTCTTTCCTGTCCGGCGGAGTGGATTCTTCTTATGTGCTGGCTATGTCCGATGTGCAGATGACGGATTCCTGCGGCTATGAAGAAGCTAGGTTCGATGAGTCCGGACTTGCGGCACAGACAGCGGAAATCCTGGGACGCCAGAATTCCAGATGTCTGATTACACCGGAGGAATATTTTGAAATCGTACCTTACGTCATGTACAATATGGAGCAGCCGCTGGGGGATGCATCAGCCATTGCCTTTGCCATTGCATGCAAGGCAACGGCAGAGCATACGAAGCTGTGCTATTCCGGAGAAGGTGCGGATGAATTCTTCGGCGGATACAACATGTACCGGAATGCGGAACGGTATGGGGAGCAGCTGAAAAATTTCTATGTCGGCAATACCAACATTATGAAGGAAGATGAGAAGAAGAGGATTCTGAAACGATATGATCCGGATGTTCTTCCGATCGAACTGGTAAGAAAAATTTATGAGGAAACAGAAGGTCTGGATCCGCTTACGAAAATGTCAGATGTGGATATTCAGATCTGGCTGGAAGGCGATATTTATCTGAATGTAGATAAAATGAGTACGGCAGCAGGGCTGGAAATCCGTATGCCGCTTACAGACCGGAGAATCTTTGATATTGCATCACGGATGCCGGCAAAATATAAAGTCAATGAGGAACAGAACAAGGTGGCATTCCGTACGGCAGCGGCAAAGGTACTGCCGGAAGAGATCGCATTCCGTAAGAAGCTGGGATTCATCGTGCCGATCCGTATCTGGATGGCGGACGATCGCTATAATCAGGACGTACGGGAAAAATTCCACAGTGATATTGCAGAGAAATTTTTCCATGTGGATGAAATCAATGCGATTTTTGATGAGTACGTGGGTGGAAATTCTGATAACTGGAGAAAGATCTGGACGGTTTATACCTTCCTGGTATGGTATGAGGAGTATTTTGTGAAACGATAATTGTAAGAGATGAGAACATTTAAAACATATATTATTTTTTGGCTGAGTCAGTCCGTATCACAGTTAGGAAGTGCGATGACAGGGTTTGCACTGATTTTGTGGGCGTATACGAAGAGCCATGCGGCTCTGACCGTTTCGCTGCTGTCCTTCTGCAATTATGTGCCGTATATTCTGGTCAGTCTGTTTGCGGGTACCTTTGTGGATCGTCATAATAAGAAGATCATTATGCTGACAGCAGACAGTGCCGCAGCGGTTTGTACAGTAGTTATTCTGGCGGTGAGTGCAGCGGACCGGCTTCAGTTATGGCATATTTATCTGGCAAATGGCATCATTGGATGAATGAATGCCTTTCAGGGTCCTGCATCATCGGTGGCAATTGGAAGAATTGTTCCGAAGGATAAGATTGCAAATGCGAGCGGAATGAGTTCCTTTTCGGACAATCTGATTATGGTTTTATCACCGGTTCTGGCAGCATTTGTCCTGTCCTGTGGAGGACTGAAATGGATTCTGTGGATTGATCTGGGGAGCTTTTGCCTGGCATTTCTGGTATTGGCGTTTTTGATCCATGTACCGGAGAAGGCTTCCGCTTTTTACATCAGAACAAAGGGATCTGGCTGATCGTACTGACGATGGCCCTGCTCAATTTCTTCTCACGGCTGACATATGAAAATATTCTTTCCCCTATGATCCTTTCCAGAAGTGGGAATGACAGTGCAGCACTCGGCATGGTAAATGCCATGATCGGTCTGGGCGGAATCGTTGGCGGTCTGCTGGTATCTATGGGATGGCTGGCAAAGGATAATATAAAAATGATCTATATAGCCGCAGCAGTATCCTTTTTATGCGGAGATCTGGTAATGGGCGTAGGGAAAAATACAGTTATGTGGTCCATCGCCGGAGTGGCGGCCAGCCTGCCGATCCCCTTCATAACAGCCGGACAGAGGGCGATATTATACAGAAGGATTCCGGATGAAATGCAGGGACGCGTTTTTGCGGTTCGCAATGTAATCCAGTTCAGTACGATTCCGATCGGTATTTTGCTGGGCGGATGGTTGGCCGATTATGTATTTGAACCATTTATGGCATCGGAACATGGGGCTGCACGGATATTGCATAGGATAGTTGGAAGTGGAGCGGGAAGCGGGATGGCAGTAATGTTTCTGTGCACCGGTATTCTGGGCAGTGTGTTCAGTTATCTGTCCTATCATCGGAAAGAAATACAGGAACTGCGCAGCTAAGTTTTCGCTGTTGAAAAAGTCTGGGGAAACGGGTACAATAAAAGGTACAGAACTTAAAGGAGACCAGTTACGTGAGTATAAATTGTAATAAAAATGCGCCGGTTGGTGTTTTTGATTCAGGGGTCGGCGGTCTGACCGTAGCGAGGGAGATCATGCGGCAGCTGCCAAATGAAAACATTGTATATTTTGGGGATACGGCTCGTGTACCGTATGGAAGCAAGTCCCGGGATACTATTATCCGGTATTCCAGACAGATCATTCGCTTTCTCAGAACACAGGAAGTCAAGGCTATTGTAATCGCCTGTAATACAGCCAGCGCACTGGCGCTGGATGTGGTTCGTCAGGAATCGGACATTCCGGTGATTGGCGTGATTGTACCGGGGGCCAGGGCAGCTGTACATGAAACAGCCAATAAGAAGATCGGTGTGATCGGAACGGAGGCAACGATTCGGAGCGAAATGTATACGAAAATTATGCAGGAAATGGATCCGGAGGTCTCTGTGATCGGAAAGGCCTGTCCGCTGTTTGTGCCATTAGTGGAAGAAGGATTTGCTAAGCATAGAATTACGGAGGAGGTGATCGATATCTATCTTAGATCCATGAAGGAGTCAGATATCGATACTATGATTTTGGGATGCACCCACTATCCGCTGCTGCGATCCGGAATCCGGACTTATATGGGGGAGCAGGTACATATCGTGAATCCAGCCTATGAGACTGCTATGGACTTAAAAGAACTGCTTCTTGACAGACATATAGCAAATGATGTTCCCCGGGAGGATCATGCGGCATACACCTTTTATGTCAGTGATGCGGCAGATAAGTTCAAGCAGTTTGCCAATTCGATTCTTCCATATGATATCGAAACTACAAAACAGATTAATATTGAGGAATATTAGGAGACAGCGATGACAAGAGACGTATTGTTAAGTATTTCAGGGATGCAGATAGATCTGCTCAGGGAAGGGACGGAAGAAAATGAACCAATTGAAATCATTACTCCTGCTAACTATTTCTGCAAAAACGGAAAACATTACATTATTTACGATGAAGTTACGGAAGGCATGCCGGGTGTTACAAAAAATAAGATTAAAATTGTAGATGAGAATTCAGTCGAGATCTTAAAAAGCGGTAATGTCAATGCACATATGATTTTCCAGAAGGAAAAGGACAGCATGACCTATTATAATACCCCATATGGCCAGATGCTGGTAGGAATTCATACCAGGGATATCGGTCTGAAGGTAACAGACAACCATATTCGGGTTCATGTGAACTATGGACTGGATATCAACCATGAGCCATTGGCTGACTGTGAAGTGAAAATGGACGTGCAGTCCAAGGAGGTCAAAGAATTCCCATTTCAATAGTCAAAGGATGAAAAAATGAGGCGGAATCCCAATTGTCGGGAGCTGCCTCATTTTTTGAATCTTCTGGTTTGCAGCAGGCAGGGGTCTAGAGTACCGGCACTCGTTCCAGTCTTGCACCCAGTCGACTTAAGATCTCGTTGGAAATGGTTCCGGCCTGCTCTGCCAGATCGCAGGCTGTAATTTCTTCCTGACCGGATCTTCCGATCAGGGCGGCGATATCGCCTGCCTTTATGTCGGGAATCTGGCTGACGTCTACCAGGCACTGATCCATGCAGATACGTCCGATGATCGGTGCCCTGTGTCCATGGATCAGTACGGAACCATTTCCACAGGAAAGGGATCTGGGAAGGCCATCGGCATAGCCAATGGTCAGTGCGGCAATCTTCATATCCCTGTCTGCCGTAAATTGCAGTCCATAACCGGCTGCCTCACCGGCCAGGAGCTCCTTTACAGCAGCAACCCGGGCCTTGAGGGAGAGAACCGGATGGAGAATATCCTTCCAACGGTTTGTATCCTCGCTGGTACTGAGAACACCATAGAGGGCGATGCCGATCCGCGCATAGTCTTCGCTCAGCTCCGGATAATTCAGAACGCCATAGCTGGACTGCAGATGGATTCTGGGGCAGGAATAGCCGCGTTTTTTCAGTTCAGCAATCACGTGATAAAAAGCATCTGCCTGCTGCCGGGTATACGACTGCTCCTGAGGCTTCAGGGTATCGGATACACAGAGATGTGTAAACAGGCCATCTATTTTCAGATGCTTCATTTCGAAAATATGACAGATCTGTTCGATATTCTCACAGCGTTCCCCCAGGCGGTGCATGCCGGTATCGATGCCGATATGTACATGTATGGTTCTGCCGTATTGATTCAGCCGGACGGCATAGTGATAGTCAACTATGGTCTGGGTCAGACGGAACTGCTCCAGCAGCGGGAAAGCATCAGGGCAGGTATAGCCCAGCACCAGAATTTCTCCGGTGATGCCATGTTTCCGAAGAGAAATACCTTCTGCGGCGCAGGCGACGCAGAAAGCATCCACGCCCATGCGGTTCAGTTCTTTGGCAACCAGAATGGCGCCGTGCCCGTAGGCATCCGCCTTGACAGCCGGCATCAGATGGCAGTGCTCCGGAAGCCGCTGGCGGAGTGCGTTTACATTCTTGCGCAATGCGGACCGGTCCAGTTCAAGCCATGCCCGGCTGCGGGACAGATCTGTTTTCGGAAGAAGCCCGCCGGAGTTCTTTCTGGTATGCATCGCATTGCCTCCATTCTGTAATGATAAAACCATCGAAGTTGTTTCCGGATATGGAATATGGCAATTCCGTATCAAGGCAGGCTTCCCCACAGCCGTTTCCGTCTGCTTCCAGCCAGGAGACAGATATTTCCTGACTGTTACGACGGAAATGATAGGATGCTCTGCCGTGGCGGAACTGTCGGATAAAGAAAAGATATTCCTCCAGAGTCAGTTGATGTTCGGTTATAATAGCTGCATGCGGTATACCGACATAGCGGAAATGCCAGGGTTCATGTCCGATTCCGGTGATCGTCTCCTTCCCGGCCGGATAGCGTTCTATGAAGCCGTAGTCGGCTGCCCGTTTCCGAAAAAGGCCGCAAATGCCGTCGTAAGGAAATGCCGGTCGGATAAAATCAATCTCTTTCTGCCGCAGTCCGAGGTCAATAGCCAGTCCGGTCTGATGCTCGCTGTGCCCCGGCACGGCGACATAGGTGCTGGTAAATGGAAGTCCGTTTTCTGACAGGGAATCGTCCCAGATCGTCTGCTGCTTCGCAAGTGATCTCCAGCCGCTGACCGGAACGATATGCTGCCAGCCGTTGATCTGTTCCATCAGGCTGGATAGGAGAATGCCGGCTCTTCGTTGGATCAGAATATCCGGCGTGTGCTCCTGCACCGGGATCAGGGAAGTGTTTTCTTCCGTATGATATCCATAGTCCCGGTTGACCAGAATCAGGCTGCCGGTGTGGATATGCCGCTTTTGCAAAAGAATGGTTTTCACGATCTCACCGCCTGTCTGAGGATTCGCTCCAGCATTTCAGAGAAAGAGATTCCGGCGGCTTTCATCATGCCGGGATAGCGGCTGTGTTCGGTAAATCCGGGGATGGTATTCACTTCGTTGAAAACAATCTCTCCATCCGGCGTCAGGAACATATCTACCCGTGCAAAACCGGAACAGTCAAGTGCCCGGTAGATCACCTTTGCGGTTCGTTTTATTTCTTCTGCTTTTTCAGCAGGAATCCGTGCCGGTACATGGATGGCGGACGTTTTTAATGTGTATTTCTCCGTGAAGTCAAAGAATCCGTCAGAAAGCTCGATTTCGTCCACTTCTCCCACTGTCAGCGTGTGTACCCCCAGTATGGCGCAGCCGACTTCGAAGCCATCGATATTCTCTTCCAGAATCACCTGATTGTCGTATTGGAAAGCCAGGGAGATTGCATCCATCAGAGTCTCTGGCTGCGATACCTTTGTAATGCCATAGGAAGAGCCGGCCTTGACTGGTTTTACAAAGAGCGGATAGCCAACCGCTTCACCGAAATCCGCAGCCTGCCCGGCTGGCATGTTTGCTTCCAGTACCATAGATTTTGGTACACGGACGCCTGCCAGGCCGACCAGTTTGTGGGCCCGGTCTTTATCCATGCAGAGTGCCGAGGATAGTGTCCCGCAGCCTGCCAGTGGAATTCCTGCCAGTTCAATCATACCCTGTATGGTGCCGTCTTCCCCATTCTTACCATGCAGGATCGCCAGTACGGCATCAATGGAAATGCTTTCCATGCCGTTTGGCTTCTGCAGAAACAGCGTATGAGCTCCTTTATCCGGAGACAACAGAGCAGGTACACAGCTTTCATCCTCTTTCCAGATATCTTTTTTGATCTTCTCTGCATCACCGGAGAAATGCAGCCAGTTTCCCTCCTGTGTAATTCCAATCAGAACCGGGCGATAGAGCGCCCGGTTGATATTGCAGATAACAGCATACGCAGATTCCAGAGAGACGCTGTATTCAGAGGAACAGCCTCCGAAGAAAATTGCAATATTGTATTTATCCATTGCTTTATCCATCCTTTCCTGTATTGGAAACGAGGAAAAGAAAATACCCCGTTTCGATAGCTGCATTGTATCAAAACGGGGTATTTTATGTGTTTGATTTTTATTTCAAATTGCTTGCAATTTTATATGGAAAATCATACGATTTTCTTATCATTGATTGGAAGCCGTACGGAGAAAAGGATGGTTTCATTTTCACTTTCGGCCTGGATACTGCCTCCGTGGAGTTCGATGATTTCTTTGGAGATCGCAAGGCCAAGCCCTGCGCCGCCGGTAGAAGAGGCGCGGGAGGAATCCAGACGAAAGAACTGCTCAAAGATCCGTTCCAGCTTCTCCGGAGGAATTGTCTTCCCATGATTTTCAATCCGCAGATCGATAGAATCGCCGATCTGTTTCATGGAGAGAGAGATGGCTGTCTGCCTGTAGCTATAGTTTACGGCATTTCGGATCAGGTTATCAATGACCCGTTCCAGTTTATCCGGGTCGCAGAGCAGTTCGATACCTGGGACAATGTGCTTCTCCCAACGAAGCTCCTTCTCCGCAAGAATGGGGTCAAATTCGCTGGTGATCTGTTCCAGCATGCGGCTGAAATTGATTCGTTCCGGTTCCAACGTCAGTGTGGTGAGATTGAACCGTGTGATATCGAAAAATTCGTTGATCAGATCTTCCAGCCGTTCTGCCTTATCCAGGGCAATTCCGGTGTATCTGGCCCGGAGTTCCGGAGAAATCTGCGGTTCATCCTGCAGGAGATTCAAGTAACCGATGACACTGGTCAGCGGTGTTTTCAGGTCGTGTGCCAGATAAACGATCAGATCATTTTTCCGTTGCTCGGCTTCCCTGGCAAGTGCGGCATTTCGAAGCGCCTGTTCCCGGAACAGATTCAGTTCATCCTGTACATTTTTCATGGCAGCAGGAAGCAGAATGGGTTCGGCTGTCGGAGCGGAAAGCTGTTTTGATGCAGCTACAATTTCATCCAGATAGCGCATCGGTTTGGAAATAAAATAATATGTAATTAGTGCCCAGCCGATAAAGCAGGCGATGAGGAGAAAGAATAAAATGTATTCTTTGATAAAGTGCAGAATCAGGTAGAGCGGATCCTCCGGCTGCCAGACAAACAGACGGGAGATACGCCATGCCAGAATCACGAACAGAACAAGGGCAGTGACAAATCCAATCAGAGACAGGAAATACTGAAACAGGATCTGACGTGTCATCTGGCTTCTATGCGGATTCCGGGCGGTTTTCGTTATTAGCTGACTTTGGAGATTATTTTGATTACTCAATGGTATAACCCACCCCCCAGACAGTTTTTACGAATCGCGGCCGTCTTGTCGGTTCCTGCATTTTTTCCCGGAGTCTGGCAATGTGTGCCATGACCGTGTTGTTGTTGTCCAGATAGCGTTCGCCCCATACCTCTTCGAAAAGTTCTTCGGAGGAAACGACCTTACCCCGGTGCTCGCACAGATACCACAGAATATTGAATTCGATTGGAGTCAGCGTCAGCTCTTTTCCGTTCAGGGAACATTTGTGGCTGCTTTTGGAAATGTGCAGTCCGCGAATGTCGATTTCAGCCGGATCCGGTGCCTGTGTCTCCGAAGTGTTGTAGCGGGTATATCTGCGCAGCTGCGTTTTGGTACGCGCGATCAGCTCAAGCGGGTTAAATGGCTTGGTAATGTAGTCATCGGCACCCAGTGTCAGCCCTGTGATCTTATCCATATCTTCTACACGGGCTGTCAGCATGATAATGGGAAACAGGTGCTGCTCCCGTATCTTCTGGCAGAGGGTAAAGCCATCCATATCCGGAAGCATCACATCCAGAACAGCAAGGCTCAGAGGCTCGCGCGCTACGCAGTCCAGTGCATCCGCGGCAGTATAGAATTTATATACCTGATAGCCTTCATTTTTCAGATAGACCTCAACCAGATCGGCGATGGCCTGTTCATCATCGACAATTAAAATTTTCTCATTCATAGGATTTTTGTCTCTCCTTTTACAGGGATATTTCTGCTGTATATGTAAAAAGATTCTGCCGGAACAGTCTTGCTGCGGCAGAACCTTTCAGAATGCGGTTATATTATTTTTTCTTCTCAGCGTTCGCCTGCTTCCGAAGACTGTCCGCTTTTTCACGCATCCGGACAGAGAACTTTTTCTTCTTTTGCGGCACTTCCAGCGGTCCGCGCAGACCGCGTACGGCAGTGATGTAAATACCGCTGACGGTAGCCTTGATTTCCTTTTTGACAGGAACCATGTCAAAGATCTGTTCATCACACATGAAGGTCATAATTCTCGGACCTACCTTGGCTTTTACAACCGGGACTTTGGAACGGCGGAGATATTTCGGAGTACTTTCTACCACAATAGCAGGAAAACCGGCTTCCTTCAGCTTCATCCGCTTCTTATCAATGACCAGCATCGTCATATTCTGTGCCGCTGCATCGATCTTCTCCTGCTGCTCAGCCTGTTTCTTCTCAGCACGTTTTCCAAGGAAATACAGTACAATCAGTACTACGGTCAGAATCACTAATATAATCAGTAAGACTTTAAAAAATAGACTCATAGGTGACCCTCTCCAATCTCTCAATGTTATGTAATGGTGCGCAATATACACGCATAATATTGTACCATTGATCGAAAGGAAGTGCAAGCGGTTTGGAGGAGATTCGGTCAGATTTTGTAATACCTTTTGCAATATCGGCGGTTGGAACTGCTGCGGAAATACGCTGGTATGGTATGCTGAAAGGCTGGGAATCCTTTTTTATGATCGGAAAATGTACGAAAACTTTGGGAAAGGGGAGAAACAGGAATGGAACATCTGATATGGCTGAATATACTGCTTTCCATCGTTATTATTTTCTTTCAGCGGAAGAATCCGGAGACGGTCTGGGCGTGGCTTCTGGTGCTGTATGCCATTCCGGTGGCAGGCTTCCTGTTGTATCTGATCTTCGGGCAGGATTATCGTAAGAGCAGGATGTTCCGCGAAAAGGAAATCGAAGGGGAGCTGAAGTATGCAGCGAGGCGGCAGAGCGAGAGCCTTCAGCAGGACGAAAAATGGCTCCCGGAGCCCGAGCTGCTCCAGTTTCAGAGCCTGATGGTTTATAATCTGAATGAAGGACAGTCTGTTCTGACGAATAATAATGAAATACGGATCTTTACGGAAGGGCATGAAAAGTTCAGTACGCTTTTAGAGGAAATTCATCAGGCTGTGCAATATATCCATATACAGTATTACATCATCCGGGAGGATGAGCTGTGGGAGATCCTGGAGGAAGCCTTGCTCAAAAAGGCGGCGGAGGGAGTTGAGATCCGGATTCTTTACGACAGCATGGGATGCCGCAGGAGAAAACGGGACAGTTTTGTAAGACTTATGGAAGCCGGCGTTCAGGTGGCGGAATTCTTCCCGGCGGTATTCGGGAAGCTGCAGCTGCGGCTGAATTACAGGAATCATCGGAAGATTGTGGTGATTGACGGGCGGATTGGATTTGTCGGCGGATTCAATATCGGGAAAGAATACCTGGGACTGGATCAGAAATTCGGCCATTGGAGAGATACGCATCTCTGTATCGAAGGGGCGGCCGTAACATCCCTGGCAGTTCGCTTTGTGCTGGACTGGAATTACGCGGCAAAGGAGAATCTGTTTCAGGAGGATCGGCTGTTTTCCCTTCCTGTATACGAGCGGAATGGGAAGGAGCTGGTGCAGATCGTTTCCAGCGGACCGGATTCAGAGGCAGAGAAGATTCGGAACAACTATCTGCGCCTGATTCATTTGGCAAAGGATCATATTTATATTCAGACACCGTATTTTATTCCGGATGAGGATATTCTGGATGCACTTCACATTGCGGCAAAGTCGGGGGTGGACGTGCGGATCATGGTTCCATGTAAGCCGGATCATCCATTTGTATATTGGGCCAATCACGCCTATCTGGGTGAGTTGATTCAGGCCGGAGCGAAATGCTATCGCTATCAGGACGGGTTCCTGCATGCAAAGGGAATGACGGTAGACGGTCTTGCTGCCTGTGTCGGCACTGCCAATATGGATATCCGGAGCTTTCGGCTGAACTTTGAAGTGAATGCGGTACTGTATGGAAGGGAGGCCGTGTCCCGCCTGGAAGTTATTTTCCAGGAAGATATGACACAGTCCATTCAAATAACACCGGAGGAATATCAGAAGCGGTCGGCAGCTGTCCGGATCAGGGAGCAGGTCTGCCGGCTTCTATCCCCTTTGCTCTAGGAATGGAGAAAATGAAATAACTGTGAAAATGTTCAAAAGTCTTTTATTTATCGGAAAAGTATGATATAAATGAGAAGTTAGCACATAGAGAAAAATGAGGTGACAAATATGAAGAAGAGATGTTTAACGGCAGTAGGTATAGGAATGTTAGCTGCAGCGGTACTGACAGGGTGTGGTAATATTGGATCCGGGAAAGCTTCCAATGATAATATAACGATTTCAAAGTATAAGAATCTGGAGGTCGAGAAGGTTACGGCAGAAAAAGCAACGGATGAAGATGTGAAAAATGAGCTGCAGAATACTTTGTATGCGAATCAGATTGTAAATGAGATCACAGATCGTCCGGTTGCACAGGGCGATACGGTAACGATCGATTTCGTAGGAAAGATGGATGGCGAAGAATTTGAAGGCGGCAGTGCACAGGGGACGAGCCTGACGATTGGTTCCGATTCCTTTATTGATGGATTTGAGGACGGGCTGGTCGGACACAATATCGGTGAGACGCTGGATCTGAATCTGACCTTCCCGGATCCTTATGAGCGAGACCCGGAGAAGTCCGGTAAGCCGGTGGTATTTACCGTAACGATTCAGTCTATTACAACGTATACATTGCCGGAGCTAAATGATACTTTTGTGCAGAGCGTATCGGAAAAATCTTCTACTGTGGAAGAGTATAAAAAGGAATTAGAGGAGCTGCTGAATTCACAAAATGAAGAAAATGCGCAGATTTCTTTACAGAATGCGGTGTGGAATCAGGTGCTTGAAAATACAGAAGTGACGAAATACCCTCAGGAAGATGTGGATAAAGAGGCGGAGAATCTAAAGAACATGTATGAGCAGATGGCACAGTATAATGGGATGGAGCTGAAGGATTTTCTCGAGCAGAATATGAACGGTATGTCTGAAGAACAGTTCGAAGAACAGGTGGAAGAGGCAGCTAAGAATACGGTAAAGCAGAAGCTGGCTGTGAAGCTGATTGCGGAGAAGGAAAAGCTGAACCTGAGCGAGGAAGAATACGAGGAAGAAATCGAACAGTATGCCAGGGATTATGGCTTCGAATCCGTGGATGCAATCAAGGAAGCGATTGATGAGGATGTATTAAGGGATGATATTCTGATGACCCGTGTGAAGGAATGGCTGGCAGAGAACTGTAAGCAGGTAGAAAAGAAGAAAGCAGATACTGCGGAAACTGACAGCGCGGAGAAATTCGCAGAGGAATAAAAGAAATGAATAAAAAAGATTTTTCTGCCAGCAGGTATTGCCTGCTGGCAGTTTTTTTCTGAAAATGACAAGGAATCCCATAAAAAGTTACAATATTTTTGCAAATAGCATGTAAATAGAGAGATTTTTATTGACAAGCAGTGAACGGTACTGTATAATATGAATTAATTCATATGAATGCATTCATATCGTATTGGAAGCATTTGGGCAAGCATGAATATGATATGGAATGTAAAAAAGGAAAAGAGAAAAAGAGGAGGAAGTCGTATGAAAAGAAAATTAAGTGTCCTATTGGCTATTGTGATGGTTTTATCCATGCTGGCTGGTTGTTCCGGTTCTTCTAATGGTGGAACGTCAAATGGCAATGATGGAAAGGATTCTGCCGGTAATGACGGAAAAGAAAAGGTTCTGGTTGTAGCAGCAACAGGTGAACCATTGCATTTCAACGTAAATGCGACAAATGCAGGTTCTAACATGGCAGCAATTAACATTTATAGTGCCCTTTTCAAAACCACGGTAACCGGTGAGATAGTTCCTGATTTATGTAAAGAATATACGATTTCAGAGGATGGTTTGACCTATACATTTAACCTTTATGATAATGTGAAATGGCATGATGGGGAAGACTTCAGTTCAGAAGACGTAAAATATACTATAG
>DNJM01000157.1:11257-11424 GCA_003489085.1 Lachnospiraceae bacterium | reverse complement strand
GTCTCTCTCCAGATTTCCTTCATTATCTTCTCTCATTTTCTGCACTCGTTTTAAAACAGAGTCTTCCCTTTCTCCACAGAACCGACATTCTTCCTTCCTGATCCGGGATACCAATTCAATTTTTTCCTTCGTATCAGGCTGATATCCATACATTCCAAAGATCATAC
>DNJM01000157.1:10656-10989 GCA_003489085.1 Lachnospiraceae bacterium | reverse complement strand
CATACATTCCAAAGATCATACAAACAATCAGGAGCCCGCACTCGAGACTTTTTTTCAACAAGATATGCTTCATTTTGTTTCCCTCCATAATTACATATTATAACTCATTTGCGATCATATGATAAGTCCCTTTGAGTGTTTTTATATGCACAGCAATAAAAACAGGAACACTGCCGGTAATGTTTTGCAGCATTCCTGTTTTTCAATTAGCCAATTGTGCAAATTTGTTGTGCAATTTAAAATTATATTATTGATTTTTGGCAAAAGAGTGTTATACTATTAGATATGCAGATATAGTCTATCGGTATGACGCTAGCTTCCCAAGCTGGAAAG
>DNJM01000157.1:10140-10343 GCA_003489085.1 Lachnospiraceae bacterium | reverse complement strand
CGGGTTCGACTCCCGTTATCTGCTCTTTTTTATGCCCTAAAGACCTGTTTTAGACTTGCTGTCAGATTTGATCTGTTTTCGATATCTGTACTTTTTCCCTACCAGGAGCAGGATCATTCCCGCGGTACCTGCCATCATCACCAGATAGATTCCTGTGGACTCCACATCACCGGTTTTGGGTCCATACACCTCCGGCAGATCAC
>DNJM01000157.1:9534-9878 GCA_003489085.1 Lachnospiraceae bacterium | reverse complement strand
CCATACACCTCCGGCAGATCACAATAGAAAACCCAATGGATCATCGTATCGCGTGCAGCGAACCAGTTCTGATCTTCTTTCGGCATAGAGATAAAAAAAGTCAGTTCACTCTCTTCATCTGCTTCATAAGAGCCAAGTGAAATCTCCTGATGAAGTTCCTGACTCTGAAGTGTCCCACGATACAGCTCTTTTCCGTCTTTTTCCATTCTAAACTCCAGATGTGCCAGAAGCTCTTTCTGTTCTTCTGTAAGCCCTTCCGGTTCCTCTGTCCGGAAAAACAGCTCCGCTTTCTGATTCGAATGATTCTGAATATGAACACTGTCAGAAATCTCATCCCCTGGCAT
>DNJM01000157.1:638-9236 GCA_003489085.1 Lachnospiraceae bacterium | reverse complement strand
CATCAGTTCCTTTAAATTGCTGAAGAAATCTGCAGGAAATACCATAAGTCTGGCAGCCTCCCCTTCCAATGTCACGGACAGATCCTGATACCGTTTTTCCTCTTGCTGCTCTTCTCCAGTATTTTTATGCACACACAACTCGATCTTTGTATTTCCCCATGGCTCTTCTGAACGATAATCCGGTATGAAATGAATAGCCTGTACTGCTTCCGCTGTAATATCCAGACCAGTCTCACAGTCCATCGTCTGTTCTGTCCAGGACTCCGGTATGGAAACGGATTTTAAGAATGGAATTTCTTCTCCGGTTCTGACCGGCTCTGTAAAATAGTAGTAGTCTCCTTTTTCTATCCAGCCCTCTCCGATGCCTCCCAATGCTGTTTTATCAAGCTGCTTCCACTTTTGTTCATCCTGCTTCTCTTCCGAATCTGCAAACCCTACTTTTATCCGTACATAACAGTCCCTGGCCAGATTCCGTATACTGACTTCATCCGGGACTACATCACCTGGAATGACTTTGTCTGCAAGTGTCTTTTTTGCTCCTTCCGTCTGACCATTTTGCAAAATGTCAATATCAATATCTCCTGTTTCAATTCTGTTTGTAATCCGGACTGTGCTGCTTCGATATGCCATCACTGCACCTGTCGTCAGTAGAATCAACATAATCGAAAATCCCGCTGCTGCTCCAATTCTATGCTTCAATCAACTTCACCTCCCGGTTCAGGGCATGATACCACGCTTCCTTCCAGGACCACAGCTTTTGAGTTTCCGGATCCTTCGCCTGACAGCTCTCTTCATAAATTTGAATCTCCAGCTCTTCCATGAGAATTTCCCTTTTGTTTTCATCCGCTTCTGCTGTCTCTCCCGATAATATTTTCAGGCCTGTCATAAGTGCCTCCGTCTTCTCTCCCGGTGGTACTGGTTGACTATAATAATAATATCCATCTTCTGCCAGATGCCAGTCTGCCGCCATACCTTTTACCTCATATGCACCAAGGTCACTGCTGCTATAGCTGATCCTTGCACGCACATAACAGGTTACGTTTGTACTTTTCTTTTCGTTTCCAATCCACACCTGTTTCCGGATATCTGCGTTTTCTCCTGGTTCCACTGTCTGTTCCGGAAAAACTTCCACAATTGATGTTGTATTATGACCTTCCGTTATCCGGTTCTGCAGAAGCCCGGAATCTGTACGAAAGGCAAATGAACAAAATGCCGTTCCCCCTGCTGCCAGAGACAGGCCTAACAGCAGACATCCCAGTAACTGCCATTTTCTTCTTATCCGGCGTCTTTCCACCTCTGTTCCTCCTTTCAGACTCTATATCCGTCTATTCCTTAACCATGAAATTGCCGGCATCCACGGCTGCTGTACCATTATCCGCATTCTGACCTGCATACTTTTCAAAGGCAGTTTTGGCATATCGGATCACCGCATCCGTTGTCTCCGGAAGTGCATTGCTGTCCATGTCGCTGTCATTTCCGGTATGCGGAGCCTGAATGGCAAATGCTTTGACCGGCATCTGCATGGTAACATCCTCCAACTGCCCTTCAATACAATTCAGCATTCGAACCTGCTCAAACAAGGATATGGTTGCTTTTACAATACGCCCCTTGGCCATGGCTTCCGCATACTTCTTCTTCACAGTCGCATGATCCGTATCCGCCAGCATGCTGTTATAAGAATAGGTATATACTACGTATCCCTTGATCTGTTTTGCATCTCCCTTTGCCGGGCCTGTAATTTCCGTACGAAGCAGTGTCCATTCCTTTGCACCATTTCCAATATGCGCAGTCAGACCATGTCCTTCTGTATCCAATGCTGCACTGTCTGCATCCACCTGATAGTGTTCTCCTACCAAAAAATGCTCTGTTCCATCCACGGTACTCTTTTTGGGTTCACCCACTCCGAAGGTCAGAAGCTGGTGCAGACGTTCTACACGCACTCCATTAATATCTTTATCATACAATGTACCATCATCATTGACCTGAGTCGCCATTCCGTATGGCACTTTCACCTGCAAATATACATAGGCTGGTACTTCGCATCCGTCCGCTGCCTGTACCATCGGATTCTTTGCAACCACATCTCCCGGTGCAGCTGCCTCCTGATCTCCCGGCCATTTTGGTTCCTGTGGAATAATTTCCAGCTTTCCCTGTGTAAATCGATTTACCAAAGAGCCATGATCCGTCAGGTATGCGAAGGATGGCATCTGAGACATCCAGATGGCGGATCCGGCTGCCGTCAGTCCGATGGCTGCCACTACTGCCGCTGCTTTTTTTCTGTTCCATATTGCCTTTTTTTCTGTTCTTTTTTCTGATTTCATTACTGTTTTCCTTTCCTGTCCATTCATATTTTTTGTATATTTTATTCTTGTTTTCCTGATTTCACTTTTCCTATTATGGCTTGCCTGCCTTTGTTATCTGTCCATTCCGCCCATAAGCTGACCAGCAGAAGCCCTCCGGCTGTCAGTATCAGTTCTATTCTGCAGTCATAAAGTACCATCCGGATGTATCCTGCCCACGGTAAACAAAAGGTATTTCCCCAAAGAGGCGCTGCCCTCCCGATAATATGTTCCTTCCGGATTATTTCCAGATCCGGAGCCGGGTTAGCATCCCCCTTCGTCACATATCCCTCTTCTGTCTTTTTCACAATTCTGTGGGTCACGCTGGTCTCTCCGCAACGATATGTTATAATATCGCCTACGGCATACTCCTGAGCAGGCTTTACAAATACCAGACTGCCCGTCTGAATCAAAGGTTCCATGCTGCCTGACATAATACAGCAGATCCGATATTCTCCAAAGCATCCCACAAACGGCAAAGATCCGATCCAATAGACCAGCAAAATTACTATCGCAGTCCATTTACTGATAACAGCCAGCTTCCGGATCATGAGACACGCACCCGATTTATTACAGTATCCGTATGTGACCACAGATTCCATTTTACTTTTGCATTCTGGAATACAACGCATGTTCCTGTAGGCTTTTGCAGCAGATCTGCTGTAACGTAAAACACCTCTTCCGGAAGTTTTCCGGCTGCAGGCTCTGCCAGTTTCTGAATAGTAACATTCTCATCCGCACTGGTTACATTCTGCAGACAATAGCGACTTGTTTCTGCCTCTCGGATCCGATAAGCCGTTCCACACGGAATTCCTTCGAATCTGGCAGAAGCTTCCACAAACCCATCTTTCTGTACCTCTTTCTCTACATATTCCCGGTCGAATTCCACTACACGTGAATAGCAATGACTGTCTCCTCCAAGATCCGTACCATCTACCGTAAAGATAAAAATCGGATTGCCGTTTGCCCACACGATTTCATCGGCGCGGATTCTTTTCCTGACTTCCAGATCACAGGATGCAAGCTGATTCTCCACTTCCACACATACCGTAGCAATACCTTCTGTCCTTTCAGCCTCCGGATCCAGATATATCTCGATTCCCTCTTCCTCCTGTCCGGAAACCCGATATCCTTCCGGTGCTTTTATTTCCTTAACCACATATATTTCTCCCGGTATGAGCAGCGGAGAATACGCTTCTCCTGCCGTATCGGTAACTATCCTTGCCGCTTCCTCGCCTCCCTTTTTGCTGATTGTAAATACGGCTCCGGACAGCTTGCTTCCATCAGCTGCAGAGGATTTCCGGATCAATATCCTGCCGGCCTCCATCCATTTTACTTCGAATCCTGTAGTTTCTTTCGGTTCTATATGAACAAGACCTCCTACATCCTGGCTGCCTCCGCCAGTATCAATTACAAAAGACAGATAATCATTCGATATGCTTCCGGTCAGCTTTCCTGACTGCCATTTTCCGGCATGCTCCATTCCTGCCTCCAGATAGAACGAGGTTCCGCCCGTAATCACGGCTGTTCCTGTCATCCTCACTCCGGTAGCAGCATCATAAAGCGCTACACCATCAGGAAGCGGTATACTGAATTGATTTCTCACGTCTGCATTGAGGTAATAATTTCCGGTTCTCTGCATCCGGCTTTCCGCATCATAATATGCCTCCTGACTGGCTGGTGTAATTTCCGCACCGGCAAACGGCGGTTCCGGAAAATCCCGTGCAATCCAGTTAGCTACATTTTTGCAGAAATTCTGTCCTCCATTCTGGGGACCCAATGCGCCAAACCCCAGAAAAATACTGTCATCATAGTTGTTGTAGATCCAGGACAGCACACAGTGGCAGTAGGCATAAGACATATCCTGTGACACCCCTGCAAATGCAGGCGCTACTTCAGGCCATCCCGGTCCTCCCATCAGATAATACATGGCTTTTCTCAAAGACCCATTGCTCAGGACATCCGCCGCATAGCTTCCTCCTCCGGGAGTAGATTTGCGAGGCTCCAGGCAATACGCCAGTTGACCGTTAATATAAAAATAGTTTGTAGAATAGGATCCATATTTCACCTTCTTTCCTACCGTTAATGTCACTGCTTCCCCGGAGCGTTCTGCTGCTGCCGCAGCATCCGCGGTAAAGAATACAGCTTCTTCTTCAATTCCCAGAAGCTCTGTCTCCTCCGGTTCCAGCCGGCTTCCATCTTCGATATCAATTTGCAGGCTTTCTTTTTCCTCCGCAGAAAAATTTTTCTCTGCTCCTGCATCGCAGGAATCATTTTTCTGAGTTTCTGTTTCCGGGACACTTTGGACTCCTGCTTCCGCCGGAATCGTGTCTTCCGCCCGGACTGCCGGTGCGGCAGCACAGAGCAGCAGGACGGCGGCCGCCAGAAACAAAATGATTCTTTTCATGTAATTTTCCTCCTTTTCTGTCCGGCTCCAATACCCGAACGTCTCTTTCCGCTGCTTTGACTGACTATCCTGTGTTCTGCATTCATATCCCTCCTTACTGCTTTGCTGTTCCCTTCCCGGGTAATTTCCCGGCTGCACAAATACAGTCACACCCTTCCATTCAAACTCTGATTTCACAGGAGAGCCGTGGAATTTCCGGGGAACAAAAAAACAGGAGTCATCTCCTGTTTTTCTGCTATAGGGATTCGCTTTAAAAGCAACTTTAGCATAGCATATCCCCTTCTCTTACGTCTACGTCAAGTTAGGTCATGTTACGTCATTTCAGATCAGGACCAGCCAGGATTTCCAGGTTATCCAGATCACTATGATATAACTCCACGATCCGCTTCATTGCCGCGCTGCGTTCCTTCTCGAACTTTCCGTGAGACATTCCACATTCCCGCTCCACTGAAGCATACAGTTCTTTTTCCACGTACAGTCTTCTGATAATCTTAAAATGCAGTTCATTTAAGGCACGATAGCAGACCCAGATTCGTCTCAGTGTCTCTTCTTCTTCTGCCAGTCTCCACATTTCCATGCGGATCTCCTGCTCCTGTTCTGCCATCATTGCCCGGTGTCTGAGAAGAAGCGAGGACAGATCTCTTTGTTTTTCTTCCGGCTCCTTCCGAAAGGTCAGAGACGCTATCATCCCTTCCGAATCATTTCCCAGACGATACAGCTCCTGGATCCGTTCATGGATATCTGCCAGACGTCCTTTATAATCCCCCAGAGCCTTTTTGACATATGTTACAGATATGGTATTGTAAATATTACCTCCTCCTTTCTGACTGGATTTTCGCCCGGCACCGGTCATAGATATATTCTTGCTGCTGTACATGGTTACACCTGGTCTGTCCTTTATTCTTACTGATACGCTTTATTGTAGAAATATGCAGGATTCCTGCGGAAAAAAGAATATAAAAGATACGTCATCAGAATGGCCATTGCCTGCGGCCAAAATCACTGCTGCTATTATAGCATGATTCTCTTACAGACTGCAAGCCCGGAAAAAGAATCGAGTATGTAGACTAAAATACAACAAAAAACTGTAAGACCTTTTCTGCAAAGGTTTTACAGTTTTTTTCTAAAGCTGGAAATCGGACTTGAACCGACGACCCCTTCATTACGAGTGAAGTGCTCTACCGACTGAGCTATTCCAGCATTTGATTTTGTGAACCAAACAATGAATATTATATATCATGCTTCACCAAAAATCAAGTCATATTTTTATTTATTTTCTTTTCCCGCTTCACGCATCGTCACCGTCAGCTGCGTATATGGAATTTCAATGCCTTTCTCATCAAAAGTCAGCTTTATCTCCTCCAGCAGCCGCCATCTGACCGTCCAGTAGAGCTCGGTTTTTACCCACGCTCTGATACCCAGAATCACCGCTGAATCTCCCAGCTCTTCTACACAGACAAGCCGTTCTTCCTCTTTCAGAATATCCGGATCCGCCTCCAGAAGTCCGCTCAGAATCTCCTTAGCTTTCCGCAGATCGGCATTATAAGAGATTCCTACGCTTAGATCCAGCCGCCTTTTCTCCTTCGCTGTAACATTCGTCAGACTACTATTTGACAAAGTCCCGTTCGGTATTACAATCGTCTTATTATCGATCGTAGAGAGCTTGGTATAGAAGATCTGAATCTCTTTTACCGTTCCCTCGTTTTTATGATTATCTTCAATGATATAGTCACCGACTACAAAAGGCTTCAGGAGAAGAATCAGCACGCCGCCTGCAAAATTGGACAGGCTTCCCTGCAGTGCCAGACCTATTGCCACACCACCGGAAGCCATGAGAGCCGCAATAGCCGATGGTTCCACACCGAATTTGGTTACAATCGAAAGCAGCAGAACCGCATACAACGAACATTTCAGAAGGGAATCTACGAACTGTACAACGCCCCTGTCCGCACTGGAACGTTCCAGTGATTTGCGTACAATTTTCCGAATCCAGTCAATCACTTTACGCCCGATCAGAAAAAAAGCAATCGCAAGCAGAACCCTCAGTCCAAAGGAAATCAGATCCGGTATATGATCGGTGATATAATTCTGAACATATTTTGCTTCTCCGATTACCTGCCCGGTAACCTCCTCTACTGCCTCCTGTGCCGCAGAGTCCTCAACAAGCTGCTTTGTCAATATTATTCCTTTCATCTGCCTCCTCCTTCCCACTGCTACCGCAACGCCAGAAAGGCTCCCAGATTTCCCCGCCGTCCTTTCGAAGCCCTGTGGGAAAACAGCACCTCACTGTTACAGCAGGTACACAGGTTCGTCACTGCCAGATGCTCTGGACGAATACCTGCCTCTGTCAGTACGATTTCATTCGCCCGCCAGAGATTCAGCTGGTATTTTCCATTTTCTTTTTGATAGAATAATTCCTCCCAGTATTTCTTATCATAAGCTGCCCGGAAGGCATCAATCACATCTTCACTGACCTCATAGCAGTCCTGGCAGATCGATGGGCCGACCGCGGCCAGAATGTCTCCCGGATCACATCCATACAGCTCTGTCATCTTCCGGACAGTTACCTGTCCCATCTTCCCTGCAGTTCCGCGCCATCCAGAATGTGAAAGCCCGATCGCCTTCTTCACCGGATCCAGAAAATAAAGCGGTACACAGTCTGCATAGAAGGTAGCAAGGCAGACTCCCGGGCGATTGGTCACCAGCCCATCCACATCCGTATAGGCAATTCTTCTGGCAATTCCATTTCCGATATCTTCCTCCTGCACTTCACGGACATTAGTCGTATGCGTCTGCACCGTAAAGACCATCTGCTCCGGCAATACACCGATGGCTTTACCGATTCTCCGGAAATTTTCCTGCACGGCCTCTTCCCGGTCCCCTCTGGTAAAGCTTAAATTCATAGAAGTCCATTCGCCTTCACTGACACCGCCAATGCGGGTAGAAAATCCATGCCGGACCAGTCCGGTCTCTGCAAGAAGCGGATATTCCAGATAAACCACCTCGCCCGCTCTTTTCTCCCGAAAAATATTCTGTGTATTTTTATACTGAAATGTTGTCTCCATCTGCTTCCTCCTATATGTTTCTCCGTCAACAGTTTCCCTCAAATGCATTCGATATATGAATCAATTCCTCTCCTAAAAAACCGATCACATCAAAACGGCATGCTGTTTCCGTTCCGCCGTGCTGCATCAGATAATAGGCAGCACAGTGAATCAGCCTCTGCTGCTTCCTGACCCCCACGGCTTCCAGCGGATGACCGACAGCCGTTCCATTTCGATACTTCACCTCACAGAAAACTATCGTCTCGCCCTCTCTGGCAATCAGATCAATCTCGCCCTGCCGACATCGAAAATTCCGCTCCAGAATCTGCATCCCCTGTTTCTTTAAATACGCCTCTGCCTTTTGCTCATATGCAGTTCCCACGCTTCTCCTGTTTATCGTATGCCCCACACACTTTTCTTCCTGCTTTTTCTGCGTCAAGCTACCTCCATTCTGTCTGTAACAAACGGATTAAATATACTTCCGGACAAAGGATCTGCGATGGATCGGGGAAGGCCCCAGCTTCTGCAGCGCACGAATGTGTTCTGCGGAGCCATACCCTTTATTTGCCGCAAACCCGTATCCTGGCAGGAGCTTATCATACTCCTCCATCATCCGGTCTCTGGTTACCTTTGCAATGATACTGGCTGCTGCGATGGAAATGCTCTTTTCATCTCCTTTTATGATGGGTACCTGAGGAATTTCAATTCCCGGAATGGTAACTGCATCGTTCAGCAGCAGATCCGGCACCGTCTTAAGCTCTGCGACCGCCTTTTGCATGGCCTCATAAGTAGCCTGCAGGATATTGAT
>DNJM01000157.1:0-370 GCA_003489085.1 Lachnospiraceae bacterium | reverse complement strand
GCCTGCAGGATATTGATTTCATCAATGCGCGCAGGACTGGATGCACCGATTCCAACCGCAATAGCCTTCTCCATGATCACATCGTATAATTCTTCCCGTTTTTTCGCGCTCAGCTGCTTGGAATCATTTACATAAAGGATCTCACAGCCCTTTGGCAGAATAACAGCCCCTGCCACCACAGGCCCGGCAAATGGTCCGCGTCCCACCTCATCGATTCCACAGATATACTGACAGGCAGCGTATTCTTCTTCATACCGCATCATCTGCCGGATACGTTTTTTCTCCAGAAGCAGCTTTTCTTCCTTACGACGGTACTTTTCTATCAGCTGCCTGACCCCTGCTCTTTCATCGTCCGCATATACCTGAAAAA
>DNJM01000125.1:3983-8896 GCA_003489085.1 Lachnospiraceae bacterium | reverse complement strand
CCACTCCGGAGTCTCCGTATTCCTTTGGCTCATAACCATATTCCTTCAGCGTCTGCATCACATACCTTTTCGTTTCCGGCAGATGCATACCGACCTCAGCGTGTTCATGAAAATACCTCCGGTGCCGGATCAGCTCTTCCCTTAATTGTTCCGCATCCTTCTTTAATTCCTGCATATTCTTTACCTCCTTACAGTGTTTTCTCTATCTCATCCATCTCCCGCAGGAGCTGTTCACGGGTCTCCCCGAAAATGAGTTCCTTATTATATCGATAATACGGATCGCAGCCATTTGCCTGGATAAACTGTATGCTATAATAATTCGTATTCAGCTCTGTAACAAAGACAACCATTTCCTGGCTGTCGCCAAAGGCCTGTTCCATAAAATCAAATGCATGCAGAAGGCCTTCCGAAATTCTGGCAATTTCCTTCTCCCGCTTTTCATTTTCCACAGCAAAAAGCTCCTTTAAACGCTCCATTGCTGCCATGCCTGTTCTGTGCTCTTCTTTTAGACGCAGTTCATACTGCTCCAGAATCTGCGTCACCCGTTTTGCTGTCTGATCTTCCAGATGTCCCATCTGCTCCGCTTTCCGCTTCGCATCATACGCGGCTTCAGCTTTCCGTACTGTCTGTGCAAAATCACTGTCCGGATGCTCTTCCAGCAGCTTCTGAAAATGTTTCAGTTGTCCGAATAATTCCGTTACACACTGATCCGTCAGCCAAGCAGTCCGGAACCATTCTCCAAGCTTTCCGGTAAGCAGCCCTACTACGCTCAGACGCTCATCAAAAGCAGCAAATTTCAGCTTTTCCAGCGTATCAGCCGTAAATTCCCCGGCAAGAATCCGCTCCAGTCCATAATCCTTCTTATATTTTTCATATAGCTCCAGATAATTTGCAAAATCTTTGGCAATCTTCCAGTGCTGAATATACTGGTGAACCACCTCCCGGTCCACCTTCTTCCCCAGAAGCTCGTATGTTATAATCAGCCGGGAAAGATCCTCCCATCCTCGCGCTGTTGCGAAAAGCTTTCCATCCACCGTATTCTCAATCCGGTAAAAATGATCCTTACGCAGCTCCAGATAGGCAATTATCGCCGGGTGAATCCCCACTTTATAAGCATATTCCTTCCATACCGTGAAATCTGCCTCCACATCAATCCTTTTGATTCGATCCAGCGTCACAACATCGAATTCTCGTACGGATTTATTATATTCCGGTGGATTTCCGGCAGCAACAATGATCCAGCCTTCCGGCACCTGCTGATTTCCAAAGGTTTTACACTGTAAAAACTGCAGCATCATCGGTGCCAGAGTTTCCGATACACAATTGATCTCATCAATAAAGAGGATCCCTTCCCGTATTCCCGTCCGTTCCATTTTCTCATATACGGATGCAATGATCTCACTCATGGTGTATTCTGTCACAGAATAGGTCTGGGTTCCATAAATCTTTTCCCGAATAAAGGGCAGTCCGACCGCACTCTGCCTGGTATGGTGGGTAATCGTATACGCAACCAGATTGATACCGCATTCCTTGGCAATCTGCTCCATAATCTGTGTCTTTCCCACGCCGGGCGGTCCCATCAGAAGGATCGGCCTCTGCCGGATTACCGGGATCTGATATTCCCCATATATGTCCTTCAGCAGATACGCTTCAATCGCATCCTGAATTTCCTTCTTTGCCCGCTTTATATCCATGTTTCATTATCCTCCTTCTGCTCCTGCCCTGTCAGATCCTCTTCCTCCAGAATCAGCTTCATCGCCCAGGCCGGCACATCAATATCTGTATAGTCTTCTTTCATAAAAAGAAATGCTGTCTCATACGGTGGCTTCTTTACCGGATAGATGCCATGTCCGTCTGTAAAATACAGTACCCCCCGCAGGCGGCTCACCTCCTGCTTCTGCAACAGCTCTTCAATATAGGCAAAGGCCGGCCGGAAATCCGTTCCGCCGCCTCCTTTTAATTCCAGCTGCTCCATATATACTTTCAATTCCTTTTCGTTCGTAATCTTTCTGTCCTCCTGCACCTTCTCATCGCACTGCAGAATATGGATATTTACCTTTTTAAAAAAACTCTCCTGCTCTGTCAGTATTCCATAGGTTTCCTCCAGGAATTTCCTGACCAGCTCTCCGGAGCAGGACATAGAGGTATCAATTACAATGACAAATTCCTCCACCATCTGTACTTCCTTCCACTCCTGTGGCTCAATCAGCGGCATATTGCCATACAGCCGCAGTCCATAGCTGTAAAAGCCATAATCAAAGGAGTCCTCATCCACCGTAATTTCTTCCCGCAGTACGGCAAATTTCCGAAGGAAACTCCGATAATCATACCGTTCCCGGTTTTCTACCTGGATCTGCTCCAAAAGATGACCGGTATCATCCGTGCTGTCTTTGGAAAAGGTTTCCATTTCCGTCTGCATCTGTTCACTGATATCCTGCCAGCGTCGATTAATCTCGCTCTGCTTTTTCGGATCGGCATCATTTTTCCAGTATTGATGATCATCCACATAAAATTCACTGCATAACTGATCCCGGTCACACTCTGACAATGCTTCTGCCATAAGCATCCGATATACCTTTTCCGCCGTCACTACCCGCATTCCCTTTTTCAGCTTTCGATAACAGTCCCGGCGCAGCGCAGAATAACCTGCCCGGACATTCCGGATATAGAGTCCGTCAATCAGATATTCAATTGTAATATCACAGGCAAGATTCCAAAGTACCTCCTCCCGACCGTTTCGCTTCACCATATGGCGGAAAATGCAATGAAACAGCATATGCAGATACAGACGGTTTACCCGGAACCGATCCCTTCGGTACCATCCGCCCAGCTCCTGTGGATTATAAAATATGGACAGCCCATCCGTTCCGGCTGGATGCATGCTTACATCCATCTCATAGTGAAAGCTGGAAAGTGCCACGTCCAGAAACCGCATCCGCACATACAGCTCATTCCGCGCCGCACAGAGGATCTGCCTTCCCAACGCTTCCAGACGTTCTTCTATTCTCTGCCCTCTTCTTTCCTCTGCTACCATACAAATACCCTCTTTCCGGCTGGAAAAAGCCGGTTCTTCGCCTCCATCAGGTAACTCAGCAGCTCTATCCTTCCCCGCTCCGATGCAAATGCGATGGCAGCTTCCATTGCCTGTCTGTCGAGTAAAGCTTCCTCCGTCAGATACCGAAGTCCCCGGATATCCTCCTGCAGGATCCACAATTCTGCCGCTGCTTCCGCATGCTCACGCAAATAGTCCTGATATCGCTCCTTCGCCTGTACAGATAACCGGTAGGGATACAGCAATCGGCCAAAAACCAACCGCAGCAGCACTCCTGTTTCTTCCCATGCTACCGCATGGGGAAATAACTCATCATATTCTTTATAATCCAGCTCCTTCTGATAAAAGCACTGGCGATAATTCCCGCCGGAGCCATGATAATGCGTCATCACAATCCGGGCCGGCGTATTCTCTACGGCCTCCTCATAGTGCTCCGGAAAGAGCACCTTCGCTGTCTGCACGCTGCCGTCCCCTGCATGATGCCGGAGTGTCACCTGAAGCTCATACCGGTTCTCCGCGGTCACATCCTTCAGGCAGCTCTTCTCGCCTTCCAGAAAATCGATTTCCAGACGTTTTAACCGGCATCCGGTAAATGCACCGCCGCCAATGTCCCGCAGCCGATCAGTAAATGTCATCTCCTCCAGACAGCCGCATCCATAGAAACAGTAATTGCCGATCCGCTCCACGCCGGAAGGAATCCATATCTTCGTAACTTCTCTTCCCCGCTGCGGTATCAGTTCTCCTGCAAACGCAGAGTGCGCCTCCTCCAGACTCTGCATCTCCGGTCTCTCCTCCGGTTCCGATGAGGAAAATGCATATGCTTCCAGTGACAGAATCCGCTTTCCTCTCAGTCTCTCCGGAAGCTTCACCTCTCCTGTCGTCCCATAGCAGCCCAGCAGACCGATGCCATCTTTTCTTTCAATATAGTTAAACCTTCTGTCCACTTTTGTCCACTCACTTCTTTTTGCTATGATATCAGCATAGTATAGTATTTTCCCAAAGTCAAGAAATGGATATATTTTTACTTGACGGCTTCCCTGCCAGCTCTTATACTAAAACACATAAAAATTTTCTGTGGAAAAATGCTGTTATCGGCAGCATCACCCAAAAAGGAGAGAGTAACATGCAAAGAGAAAAACTGGGATCCCGTCTGGGATTCATTCTTCTGTCTGCGGGCTGTGCCATTGGCATCGGAAATGTCTGGAAATTCCCGTACATTACCGGACAATACGGCGGCGGTGCCTTCGTTTTGTTCTATATATTTTTCCTGGTTGTCCTGGGACTTCCCATCATGACGATGGAATTCTCCGTCGGACGGGCCAGCCAGAAAAGTCCGGTTCGCGCTTATCATGCACTGGAGCGCCCCGGACAGAAATGGCATCTTCACGGCTATGTGGCTATGGCCGGAAACTATGGCCTGATGATGTTTTATACTACGGTAGCCGGCTGGATGCTGCATTATTTTTATCTGATGGCTTCCGGGCAGTTTGTCGGTGCCGATACGGAAAAGGTAGCCGGAACTTTCGTTGATATGCTCAGCAAACCATTTGTCATGGCCGGCTGGATGATTCTCGTCGTTATTCTTGGCTTCGGTATCTGCTCTGTTGGTCTGCAGAACGGTCTGGAACGAATTACAAAAGTCATGATGCTTGCGCTGCTTTTTATCATGATCATCCTGGCTGTCAACAGTATTACCCTGAACGGTGCTGCTGACGGACTGTCCTTCTATCTGAAACCGGATTTTAATCGGATGGCAAAAATCGGTATCGGAAAAACCATCGTTGCGGCAATGAATCAGGCTTTCTTTACTTTAAGCCTGGGAATCGGTGCCATGGCGATCTTCGGCAGCTATATCGGCAAA
>DNJM01000125.1:3175-3672 GCA_003489085.1 Lachnospiraceae bacterium | reverse complement strand
ATCTTCGGCAGCTATATCGGCAAAGAGCGTTCTCTGCTCGGTGAAGCCGTAAATGTAGCTGTTCTGGATACCTTCGTCGCGATTGTGGCCGGCCTGATCATTTTCCCGGCCTGCTTTTCCTTCGGTGTGGATGCCGGCAGCGGCCCGAGCCTGATCTTCATTACGCTGCCGAATATTTTCAACCACATTTCCCTGGGACGGCTCTGGGGCAGTCTGTTCTTCGTATTTATGGCTTTTGCTGCATTTTCTACAGTTCTCGCCGTATTCGAAAACATCCTGTCCTGCACAATGGATCTCAGCGGCTGGAGCCGCAGAAAAGCTGCGCTGTTCAATACGGTATTGATGATCCTGCTCTCCCTTCCCTGTGTCCTGGGATATAACATATGGTCTTCTTTTATGCCGTTCGGAGACGGTTCCGCCGTACTGGATCTGGAGGACTTCATTGTCAGCAATATCCTGCTTCCTCTCGGCTCTTTGATCTACCTGCTGTTCTGTGT
>DNJM01000125.1:0-2913 GCA_003489085.1 Lachnospiraceae bacterium | reverse complement strand
TGCTGCTGCCTCTGGGTTCTCTGGTCTACCTGCTGTTCTGTGTCAGCAAACGCGGCTGGAGCTGGGAAAAGTTCACCGCCGAAGCCAATGCCGGCAAAGGGCTTAAGATTCAGAACTGGATGCGATTTTATATGACCTGGATTCTTCCGGTTATTGTTGTGATCATTTTTATACTCGGCATCAAGGACAAATTTTTCGGATAGAAATCAATCCGCAGCAAATCGAAATAAGGAGAGTTATGACTCACATGAACATTGAGTGATAACTCTCCTCTTATTTTCAGTTTATCCTGCTTCCGGCAGGTTTTTATGCATTTGCCACTCTCGGCATCCACATGATCTCATTTCCCAGTTCTGCCCAGATATATTTCAGAAGCAATTCCTGCTTCAGGCTCTGTGCATCCGGATCATCCCACAGATTATGCAGCTCCTTCGGGTCCTTCTCCAGATCAAAAAGTTCTCCATAGGTATGATTGTAATATACTGTAATCTTATAACGCTTATCCACATACGTCTTCAGGTGAATGGTTGTCGGCTCATGATGGTTTTCACAGATCGCATGGTCTCTTGCCTCTGCCTTCTCTCCGGTCCAGACCTCTTTTTCACTGATCCCCGCCATCGTATGCGGAATCGGAAGTCCCAGGAAATCCATACAGGTCGGTGCAATATCTACCAGCGACTGAATAGAACTGCTGACGGTCCCTGCCGGGATCACACCCGGATAGCGTGCAATCATCGGAACCTTAATCATATCTTCATAATGGAAAGGTCCTTTTGCATGCAGTCCATGCTGTCCAAAGAAATGACCATGATCTGTTGTAAAGATAACCAGTGTATTCTCTGCCAGCCCCAGCTCCTCCAGCTTATCAAGAATCTTTCCAATGTATTTGTCCATCAGAGAAACCATTCCGTAATATACGGACATATTTTTCTTTGCCTGTTCCTTTGTATAACGCTTATGAGAATGAATTCCATGGCACATATAACCGGTTTCCTTCCATGCACTGAAATCCGGATTCTCCTCCTGGGTCAGCTTAAAATGCGGAGGATTCAGCTCATGTTCTCCCGGCACTGCTTCTGGTACATCCAGATCCACATCATCGTACATCGTATCCCACGGAGATGGTGCAAAATAATCCGGATGCGGGTCAAAAAAGCTGCTCCATAAGAAGAATGGCTGATCAGACTCTTTGTACTGCTCCAGCATCGCATTGGTCCGCTCTGCAATCCAGGCATCATAGTGGAATTCTTCCGGAATATCCCAATGATATTTCTGATTCGGATCCATGGTGCCGGTCGGCGCCTGGAAATAATCTCTCCAGTTCTTTAATCCTTTCTCTTCCATCCAGATCGCATAGTGCTGTCCTACCAGAAATTCATTTGTATGATTTCTGGCCAGCTCTACATGATCAAAACCATAGAAATTGTCTTTGTAATTTCTCCAGAAATCCAGATCCTGTAAAAGCGGCATAGCCTCCAGTGACGGGTACTCCTCTGACTGCATATTCTGCTGAAAATGTGCTTTCCCGATCAATGCTGTCTGATAGCCTTCTTTTGCCAGATAACTGCCAAGCGTTGGTTCGGATTCCGGAAGCTTGGTTCCGAGCGTCCATGCACCATGCTGCGACGGGTATTTTCCGGTAATCAAAGAAGCCCTTGTCGGTGTACAGGTCGGATTCGGACAATATGTCCGGTCAAATAACATACCCTGCCGGGCCAGACGATCCAGATTCGGTGTCTGAATCTTATCATTTAAAAGCCCCAACGTTGTAAAATGCTGCTGATCACTCGTAATCCACAGGAGATTCGGTTGTTTCATCGTGTCATTTCCTCCATTTCTGCTCATTCGTGCCTGCCTCAGACAGACCCCTAAAAACGATTCTTCTAAAGTCAGCATACCTGAATCAATCTGCCTTTTCTTTATCTGATTATCCGCTTTTTTTATCTGATTGTACTATTGTTCCTGTGTTTTCTTTTCAGCTGAACAGGAGCCATGGCATGCGCTGCAGTTTCCTCCACAGCTGCAGATACAGCCGCCGCTCTTCTTCTGACGGTACAGACTCCTTACTGCCAGACCGGCAATTCCTATCACAATAAGTAAAATAACTGCTGTTGCAAGATTCATATCGATTTCCTTTCCACTACTGATCTTTCTTTATAAACTCTGAATGACAGCCCGATTTGCATCCGGCACAATTCCCCGTACATCCAGACGCAGGATTCTCTTCTTCCTTTTTTTCCTTCCCCAGCGTCTTTAATGACAGTGCGGCAATACCAAATACTCCGGCCGTAATTGCTAAAACCAATAACTTCATCCGGCTCCCTCCTTCTACTTTATCCTAAAGTTAGCACATTCTAACCAAAATGTCAACACCAGAACAGTATCTGCTGTTCTACAGGATTTTAATTTGAAAAGAGGCAAGAAATATGATATGCTAATAAAATACAGAATGAGGTGAAAACGCATGAAAATTCAGGAATCCGCAGAAAATTATCTGGAAACCATATTGATTCTAAAAAAAGAAAAAGGCATGGTCCGATCTATTGATATCGCTGTCCGTCTTGGCTTTTCCAAACCCAGTGTCAGTGTTGCCATGAAGAATCTGCGTCAGAACGGCTATATTGAAATGGATCGGAATGGAAGCATTACCCTGACGGATGCCGGACTACAGATCGCCGAAAAGATCTATGAACGCCACACCTTTCTCTCTCAGTGGCTGATCCGGCTGGGTGTTTCTCCTGAAATTGCTCTGGAAGATGCCTGCCGTATGGAACATGTCATCAGTTCAGAAAGCTTCAGTGCATTAAAAAAGCACGTGGAAGGAACATCGAAAGCAGAATCCGAAAAGTAATCATCAAACACGCTTCGCGTAAATACATCCCACGGCCCCTTTCAAACAGGATGCCGTGGGAT
>DNJM01000222.1:9711-10074 GCA_003489085.1 Lachnospiraceae bacterium | reverse complement strand
AAGTATACCATTACCGGAATTGCAGGGAAAGAGAACTTTGTGTCTTTACATGTGGAAAAGGCAATGATGAACGAAGAAATCGGCTACGGCAGACGTGTGCTGCAGGTGCTGGAGGATAATGGTATCTCCTTTGAGCATATGCCCTCCGGTATCGATACCCTGAGTGTATGCGTCCGCCAGGAGGCCTTTGAGCAGCATGAACAGGAGGTAATCGCCGGAATTCACCGGGCGGTCAGTCCGGATCTGATTGAACTGGAAGCAGGTATTGCTCTGATCGCCGTTGTAGGACGCGGTATGAAGGAAATCCGCGGAACCGCCGGCAGAATCTTTTCCGCACTGGCTCACGCCAATGTCAATGTCAAG
>DNJM01000222.1:4915-9383 GCA_003489085.1 Lachnospiraceae bacterium | reverse complement strand
TCAATGTCAAGATGATCGACCAGGGATCCAGTGAACTGAATATGATTATCGGTGTAAAAAATGAAGAATTTCACCGTGCTGTAAAGGCAATTTATGATATTTTTGTGACTACACAGCTATAAAGAGAGGAAAGACTATGAATATTTTGTTTTTTCTAAAACCGAAGCATGAGGTAGCAGTTGTCTATGATGATTATACACTGCGCCAGGTATTAGAAACAATGGAGTATCACAGATATGCAACCATCCCGGTTCTGCATCGGGACGGCAGGTTCGTTGGCTGCCTGAGCGAAGGAGATCTGCTGTGGCATATCAAGGAAATGAATAATCTGAATTTACGTGAGGCTGAAAAAATTCCGATCAGCCAGGTCAGACGGAATCGTGATTATGAAAGTGTCCGGGTAACGGAAAAAATTGAAAACCTGATTAATAAAGCCACATCACAGAATTTTGTACCGGTGGTGGATGATCAGGATTACTTTATCGGAATCGTAACCAGAAGTGATATTATCAGCTACTGCTATGAACAGCTGAAAGCCTGCGGCTTAGAAGGAAGGACATCACATGATTGATTTTCATACTCACATTTTCCCAGATTCGATAGCGAAAAAGACGATTCCTTTTCTGGAGAATATCAGCCATACTCATGCACATACGGACGGCACGGCAGCCGGACTGCTTGCTTCCATAGAGGAAGCGGGACTGACAGCAGCAGTGATTCTTCCGGTGGCAACAAAACCGTCCCAGACCGGATCGATTCTTCGTTTTGCGGAGCAATTTCAGGAAGCACCCCTGATTTCATTTGGAGGCATTCATCCGGAAAGCGAGCATTATAAGGAAGAATTGCGGGATATCGTTCATGCCGGCTTAAAGGGGGTGAAGCTGCATCCGGATTATCAGCAGACATATTTTAATGATATCCGGTATAAGAGGATCCTAGACATGGCATCCGAACTGGGGCTGATCGTCAGTGTCCATGCCGGTGTGGATATCGGCTATCCGTCCCCTGTGCACTGTACACCTGAAATGATACGGGAAGCCATCGATGAGGTACACCCGGAGAAACTGATTCTGGCTCATATGGGCGGATGGAAGCTCTGGGATGAGGCAGAAAAACTCCTGATCGGACAGCCGGTCTATCTGGATACTGCATTTTCTCTGGAATATATGGCAAAAGACCAGCTTCTGAGAATCATTCGGAATCATGGAGCGGACAGAATCCTTTTCGCAACGGATTCCCCATGGTCCGGTCAGAAAGAATACGTGGAACGGTTCCAGAGACTTCCTCTTACACAGGAAGAAAGGGAGAGAATCGGTGAAAGCAATGCCAGAAAATTGCTTGGACTGTAGGATTTGTTGTAATTGTTTATGAAATTGCACAAAAGACCTGCAAAAACTTGTCGGAAACGGTTGACAAATCCGGAATGGAATGCTAGAATCTAATCGTATGCCGCACAGTGAGGTTATAAGCGTGGAATCGGATCCTTCCGATCCGTGAACATCACCGTAACTGGCGAGTAATGATAATAGGAGGTGCCATATGTACGCAATTATTGCAACAGGTGGTAAACAGTACAAAGTAGCCGAAGGCGATATCATTAAAGTAGAAAAACTTGGTGTAGAAGCTGGTGCAACTTATACATTCGACCAGGTTCTTGCAGTAAGTGACAACGAATTAAAAGTTGGAACTCCGGTAGTAGCAGGAGCAACCGTTGAAGCATCTGTAATCGGTGACGGAAAAGCAAAAAAAGTTATCGTTTACAAATATAAGAGAAAAACTGGTTACCATAAGAAAAACGGTCACAGACAGCAGTATACAGCAGTTAAGATCGAAAAGATCAATGCTTAATCAGGTTTTGTCATGATCGAGGTAACGATTTACAAAAACGAAAAGCATGAATGTGTAGGCTTTAAAGCCAGCGGGCATGCCGAATATGCTGAGGAAGGTCAGGATATCGTATGTGCTGCGGCTTCCATGCTGATTATCAATACAATTAATGCCATTGACCGCTATACGGACGATAAATCTACGGAAGTAAGCGATGAAGAAAGTGGTATCATTGAATTTCGATTAATAGGACGGCCTACCAGAGAAGCAAGTCTATTATTGAAAACCATGATCCTTGGATTAGAGGATATGGAAGAAAATGAGCAATATGGACCATATATTGACATCATATTCGAGGAGGTGTAAGACCATGATGAATTTGAACCTTCAGTTTTTCGCTCATAAAAAGGGAGTTGGTTCTACAAAGAACGGACGTGACTCTGAGTCAAAGAGATTAGGTGCTAAGAGAGCTGACGGACAGTTCGTAAAAGCCGGAAACATTCTGTACAGACAGCGCGGAACAAAAATCCATCCAGGTGTAAATGTAGGACGCGGTGGCGATGATACATTATTTGCACTGGTTGACGGTGTTGTAAGATTCGAAAGAAAAGGTAGAGACAAGAAACAGGTATCTATCTATCCGGTAACAGCTGAATAATCAAAAGCACAGTACGAAGGCTTCAAATCTTTTTGGTTTGAAGCCTCATTTTTTAAGAAGGAGAGAGACACCATGTTTGCAGACAGAGCAAAAATCTTTATCCGTTCGGGTAAAGGCGGCGACGGACATGTCAGCTTTCGAAGAGAGCTGTTCGTGCCGGACGGCGGTCCGGATGGAGGCGACGGCGGAAGAGGCGGCGACATCATTTTTGAAGTGGATGAAGGCCTCAATACCCTCTATGATTTCAGACATAAGAAAAAATGGGCGGCACAAAATGGAGAAGAGGGCGGTAAAAGGCGCTGCAGCGGAAAAAGTGCTCAGGATCTGGTTCTGAAGGTTCCCGAAGGCACTGTAATCCGGGAAGCAGAATCCGGTAAGGTCATAGCGGACATGTCCGGTGACAATAAGCGCCAGATCGTATTAAAGGGCGGTAAAGGCGGCCTGGGGAATATGCATTTTGCAACCGCTACGATGCAGGTTCCGAAATATGCACAGCCAGGGCAGCCGGCACAGGAGCTCTGGGTTCTTCTGGAGCTTAAGGTGATTGCCGATGTGGGCCTGGTCGGTTTTCCAAATGTGGGAAAATCAACGCTGTTATCCCGGGTGACCAATGCCAATCCTAAGATCGCAAACTATCATTTTACAACTCTGAATCCCAATCTGGGAGTGGTAGATCTTCCAAACGGAGACGGCTTTGTTATGGCTGATATTCCGGGACTGATCGAAGGAGCATCGGATGGACTGGGGCTTGGCCATGAATTTCTGCGCCACATTGAGCGGACAAAAATGATGATTCATGTAGTGGATGCAGCTGGTACCGAAGGACGTGATCCAGTGGAGGACATTTATAAAATCAATGCAGAGCTGGAAGCGTATAATCCGGAGATTGCAAAGCGCCCACAGGTGATTGCCGCAAATAAGACGGATCTGATTTACTGTGAAGATGAAGATCCGACAGAACGGATCCGGAAAGAATTTGAACCGCAGGGAATCAAGGTATTCCCGATTTCCGGTGTTTCCGGCAAAGGAATTCAGGAGCTTTTATATTACGTAGCAGAACAGCTGAAGAACATGGATCAGAAGCCAATCGTATTCGAACCGGAATATTTCCCGGGTGCAGAGCTGATCGCAGGAGATCTTCCATACACCGTGGAAGTGGAAGATGGTGTATATGTGGTAGAAGGACCGAAAATCGAGAAAATGCTCGGGTATACCAATCTGGATTCCGAAAAAGGCTTTGCGTTCTTCCAGCGTTTTCTGAAGGATACGGGTATTCTGGAGGAGCTGGAACGCGCGGGTATTCAGGAAGGGGATACCGTACGGATGTACGGACTTCAATTTGATTACTATCCGGAATAAAAAGAAACAAGAATGGAAAAGACAGATAAAAGGAGAACAGAACATGACTTCAAAGCAAAGAGCCTATTTAAAGAGCCTTGCCATGACCATGGATCCGATCTTTCAGATCGGGAAATCCAGCATGACACCGGAGCTGACCGGTGCTGTTTCTGAAGCACTTGCGGCAAGAGAGCTGATCAAGATCAACGTGCTGCAGAATTGTGCAGATGATCCGAAAGAGCTGGCACAGCTTCTGGCGGAGCGAACCCGTTCCCAGGTCGTACAGGTGATCGGGAAAAAGATTGTCCTGTACAAAGAAGGGAAGGACGAAAAGAAAAAAATTATACTGCCTTAAGGTATCAGGAGGACACAGGGTATGAACATTGGAATTATGGGCGGCACTTTTGACCCCATCCACAATGGCCATATAATGTTGGCCGAAAAAGCTCTTATGCAGTACGATCTGGATGAAATCTGGTTCCTCCCAAATGGAAATCCTCCGCATAAACAGGGAATCCGGACAAAAGAACAGGTAAGACACAGGGTACGGATGGTAGAAGCAGCGATTCGTAGCAGATCCTCTTTTCGCCTGAGTCTCTATGAGGTGGAGCGTAGAGAAGTATCCTATTCCTATGCAACTATGGC
>DNJM01000222.1:0-4674 GCA_003489085.1 Lachnospiraceae bacterium | reverse complement strand
AACTATGGAGCATTTCCGGCAGGTATATCCGGAGCACCGGTTTTACTTCATCATCGGTGCAGATTCGCTGATGACGCTGGAATTCTGGAAGAATCCGGAACGGTTGTTCAGAACTTGTGTACTTCTTGCCGCCTGCCGGGATGACGTGGACAACCTTCATGTCGAACAAAAGATTCAGGAACTGCACCGCAGATACAGAAGTGATATCCGTCTGTTAACAGCACCAAGGCTGCCGATTTCTTCGCATGAGATACGATCTCTGTTGGCCGAAGGGAAACTGGAGCAGGCATCACAATTCATACCACCAGCAGTAACTGATTATATCCGGCAGCATGGTCTATATCAAAGAACAGAAGGATGAATGTGAATGGATCTGTTAGAATTTGAAAAAATGCGAAAAAAAGTAAAGCACCATATGGATAACGAGCGATACTGGCATACGCTTGGCGTGATGTATACGGCAGAATGCCTGGCTATGCGATATGGCGCGGATATGGAGAAGGCCAAAATTGCCGGACTCCTGCATGATTGTGCCAAATACCTTCCTACCGAAAAGAAGTTGGAGCTATGTGAAGAAAATGGCATTGCCATCTCAGAGGCAGAGCAAAAGAATACAGGACTTCTGCATGCCAAGCTGGGGGCAGTGCTGGCACGAAAAAAATACCACATTACGGATGAAGAAATTCTCCATGCTATTTGTGTGCATACGACAGGATGTCCGGATATGTCTCTGCTGGATAAGATCCTCTATATTGCGGATTTTATTGAACCAAACCGATGTGAAGCACCGAATCTGACGGAAGTGCGTGCAGAGGCATTTCAGGATCTGGATCAGTGTCTCAGACACATATTAGAGGATTCCCTGGCATATCTGAATACCATAAATGCTGTCATCGATCCCATGACGGAGCAGACTTATCAATATTATCAGGAAAGGAGACACCAATAAGATGGAATCAAGAGAAATGGTGCGCCTGGCATGTAAGGCGCTGGAAGATAAAAAAGGTGAGAATATTTGTGTCATTGACATTGCAGATGTATCTGTACTGGCAGACTACTTCATCATTGCAAACGGAAGCAACTCAAACCAGGTAAATGCCCTGGTGGATACAGTGGAAGAGGAGCTTTATAAGGCCGGCTGTCAGGTAAAACAGCGCGAAGGTGCCGGAAGAGGCGGATGGGTGCTGTTAGATTACGGCGATATCATTGTCCATGTATTTGATAAAGAAAACCGGCTTTTCTATGATCTGGAGCGGATCTGGAAAGACGGAAAAAGAATTGAAGTAAAGGATCTGTAGTCAGAACCTCCCTGCGGAAAGCAATGTCATAGCGGCATTGAGCTGTCTGCAGGGAGGTTCTTTTTAACGCATAAAACGGAATACGCCAATTACTTTACCGAGAATTTCCACATGCTCCACAATAATCGGGGCCATCGTGTCATTTTCCGGCTGCAGACGATAAATTCCTTCTTCTTTATAAAATGTCTTTACGGTTGCACTGTCTTCCACCAGAGCAACAACCATTTCACCATTGGAAGCAGTAGAGCGCTTTTCCACCAGAACATAATCGCCATCAAGGATTCCGGCATTGATCATACTTTCTCCTTTTACTTCCAGCATATACGTCTCATTATTTGGAAGAAGCTCCACCGGAATTGGAAAGTACTCCGTAATATTCTGCTCGGCCAGCAACGGTTCACCGGCAGCTACACGCCCTACAATCGGCACCTGTACCATCTCTCTGCGTGCCATATTAAATGTATCATCCAGAACCTCAATTGCCCTTGGCTTCGTAGGATCACGGCGAATATAGCCATTCTTCTCCAGTGTCTCAAGGTGAGAGTGGACAGAAGAGGTAGATTTCAGATTCACTGCCTCGCAAATCTCACGCACAGCTGGTGGAAATCCTCTCTTTAATGTCTGTTCTTTAATATATTCTAAAATTTCGGATTGCTTTTTACTGATCTTACCTTTTGCCATTTTTAAACCCTCCCAGTATGGCTTTTATAATTATATTTAGTTTACCACAAAGATATAGAAAAAGCAAACAAATGTTTTGCGAAAATATGTTCTGTTTTTATTGACAAACACCTGTTCGTAAGATATAATGCAATCAGAACAATAGTTCGGAACATATTTTCGAACAAAAGAACAGGAGAGTATCATACGGACATCGTTTGAGATCGTCATTGAAGTGATGTCATCAGGAGGGGAATCATATGAACAGAAGCAAAGAAAATCATAAAAATAAGAAAAGGCAGAGACAGTTAAAGAGACGTATCGCTATTGTATTTGTGTTACTGGCAGTTGTTGGCGGAGTGATATTCGGGAGTGTCTTCGTCAGCGCACATGGAAGCTCTTTGGAGGATCCGGTAAATTACAAGTACTATAAGAATATTGAGGTTATGCCCGGGGATTCCTTGTGGAAGCTTGCAGGCATGTATATGTCTGAGGAATACGATTCCAGAGCTGCTTATATCAAAGAGGTTGTACAGATCAATCAGTTAACGTCTCATACGATTTACGATGGTCAGAAACTGATTGTTCCATACTATGATACTGATTTCCGGTAAAGAATACCGGAATGGAATAAAAATATAGCTCTCCCCACAGGCAGAACATTGGAAGAACCCACCGTGTACTGCCTGTTTTTTTATATAGGAAACTGTTTTTCCATACTGAAAATCTTTCCATTTATCAGAATTGGTTTATTGGGAAGAGATAGAGATCTATACGACAAATACAGATTTTTCAAATAGATATAGCAAAAAAGAGCCAAATGTGATATACTGTAATCAGGCTTTCCTCTGGAAGGCTGAAATTCACTTTTTAAGGGGGTTTTCTTCTTTTATGGGAAATGACATCAAGACTTATCATGAACAGGCTTATATCGACAATACGCTCCGTTTACGGGAGGTTCTGAAAACCATGCCGCCATTCACCAGAGATTATTTTCGTGCGGTAGAGCCGACCACATCGGCCAGAACCAGAATTTCTTATGCATATGACATCCGGGTATTTTTCCGTTTTCTGATGGAATGCAATCCGGTATACAGGAACTATCGTCTGGATCAGTTTACACTGGAGGATCTGGATCGAATTGAACCGGTAGATATTGAGGAATATATGGAATACCTGAAGGTTTATCGGGATCCGGAACAAAAACAGATCATCAATGGGGAAAAAGGGCTGGCACGTAAAATGTCGTCGCTGCGAAGCTTTTATGCCTATTATTTTAAGCGGCAGGCAATCCGGACGAATCCGACCCTTCTGGTAGATATGCCCAAAATCCACGAAAAAGCCATCATCCGTCTGGATATTGATGAGGTGGCATCTCTGCTGGATTATGTAGAATCCTGCGGAGCTTCCCTGACCGGACAGAAAAAGGTCTATTACGAAAAGACAAAAATGCGTGATATGGCCATTCTGACACTTTTGCTCGGTACAGGTATCCGTGTATCAGAATGTGTCGGTCTGGATCTTAACGATGTGGATTTCAGGAATAATGGAATCAAGGTTACCAGAAAAGGCGGAAATGAAATGATCGTATATTTTGGGAAAGAGGTGGCCTCTGCCCTCTCCGACTACCTGGAAACGACAAGGAAGCTTCAGGAGCCGCTTCCGGGACATGAAGAAGCCCTCTTCCTCTCCACACAAAGGCGGCGGATCGGAGTGCAGGCTGTTGAAAATATGGTAAAAAAATATACTTCTCAGGTTACCCCGAATAAGAAAATTACACCGCATAAGCTCCGCAGTACTTACGGCACATCTCTGTATAAAGAAACCGGAGATATCTATCTGGTAGCGGATGTGCTGGGCCATAAGGATGTCAACACCACGAAAAAGCACTATGCGGCTTTGGATGATGAGCGCAGGCGAAAGGCAGCCAGTGCCGTACAACTGCGGGAGCATATGGATCACTGATTTTTATACTACTTTACAAATTTATCGATTGCCTGGTTCAGCATCTCAATGGCTTCCAGATCGTTCTCTTCCACTGCTTCAACAATACAGTGGCTGATATGATTTTTTAATATGACTTTTCCGGTATTATTAATAGCAGAACGGACTGCGGCAAGCTGTATCAGAACTTCGCTGCAGTCCTCATCCCGCTCTACCATGCGCTTAACTGCTTCCAGGTGTCCGATCGCCTTGGACAGCCGGTTTATCACTGCCTTCTTTTCTTTTTCACTATGGACATGATGATGATGCTCATCAACTGTATATATATGACTGTGTCTGCTTTCTTCCATGTCCTGTTACACTTCCCCTCTATTCTTCTTACTCTCTGACCGCATCTTCGAGCCGGATCTGCCTGGTACAAATCTGATCCAACAATGCCGGATTATGACTTACGGCAATCAGGCCAATCTTTCTGTTTTTTGTTTCTTCTATCAGAAAGTTCCATATCTGACTTTGTGTGATAAGATCCAGCATGGTACTGATCTCATCTGCGAGCAGAAAACGGGTTCTTCTGCCAAGCGCCCGTGCAATGCAGAATCTCTGCAGCTCTCCTCCGGAAAGCTCTGCCGGAAAGCGCTCCATCCATTCGCTGTGAATCCCCAGGCCGGTCAGAATCCGTTCTTCAATGCCATCTCCCTCCCGAATCACTTCCTGCATCCGAAGACGTGGATTGACCGACAGCTCGGGATGCTGCCAGATCATCTGCACCGGA
>DNJM01000136.1:553-4009 GCA_003489085.1 Lachnospiraceae bacterium | reverse complement strand
TATGGATCTTCAGCTTTTTAATTTACCTCATCAGGTTTTTAAATTGCTCATTTGCCTGTTCCAGTTCTATGATATTGCTGCTCTGCAGATTCAGAATATCCGATTCCTCATTAATCATAGAAAGATTCTGAGAAAATTCCCGGATCGGACGAATCACCCTTCGATTCATGTACAGCAGCACGACACACAGCAGCCCTATGATCACCACTGCAGCCGCTACCACTACCAGCTGAACCAGGATAATCGTCTGAGAAATGCTGAATCTGCTCATATATACATGGAGCTGTATGGGGAGACTGTTTTTCTCCGCCTCATAATCCAGGAGAAAGAAATCTGGTTCCCGCCCCGGATTTTCCCGGAAGATCTCCTTTTCGCGAATATAATAATCCTGCCTGTCCACTCTCAGCCAGATATATCCCTGCTTTCCGAGATTCATGCTGAGCAGCGGCGCTACCAGATCTTCTATATTGATCTGACACAGGAGCGTACAGGGACCATAAGTAATCATATAGTAGAGAAATGTACTATCCTCCAGCTCCAGGACATTCCACTGAAAGCTGGAACGGGTTCCTCTTAAGATCCGCTCCTGATAGTATTCCCTGATTTTCTTATACTGCGGATAACTAACCATCAAAGGCGAACAATTTACAAAGAAATCATTATTTGCAATATACAAATAATATTGAAACGCATTCGATGAGATGGATTGAAAAATCGTAACCCGTTTTGAAAAATCCTCCCGATATTTATTCCATTCATATTCATTCTGGGTTGACTGCATGGAAAGCAATGTATTTTCGTGCAGTACCGACCAGGTGATAAACTGCTTCACAGCGTCAAAATTATTTTCCAGGCTGTCCAGATACATCTCCATTACTTCATCCGCACGTTCCAGAGATTCCCTTGAGGCGGTATGGCTTGCCAGCATACTCGCACCGATATTTAAAACGAGCACAGGAATCAGGATCATCATTAAAATTCTGGCATTTCTCTGAATCGAATACATAGGATATTTCCGGTGTTTGTTCATACATTTCTCCTCCCTGGCTTACTATAGCATTTTCCGGGTCGGAACTCTAGCAATATTCGTATTTTTCATCCGGAAAAGTACGAAAAGTGACAGTCCCTCCCTTATTTTCCATGATAGAATCCGAAAAGTAGCATTCTCTTTTCGGTATATTGCTATATTTTTCTTTTCAATTTCGCTAATATATAGGCATCATTACAAAAGGAGAAGGTGAGTACATGTGAAAAAGAAAACGATCTCACAGCAACTGAAAAAGAGCATGCCGCTCTACCTGCTACTGCTTCCATCCTTCCTGCTGCTGATCTGCTTCAGCTATCTTCCCATGAGCGGACTGCTTATGGCCTTTCAGGATTATCGGCCGGCTTTAGGGCTGACCGGAAGCAAATGGGTAGGATTGGCCAACTTCCGGCAGTTCTTCCATTCTTACCAGTTCAAGCTGACAATCCGCAATACTCTGGTCATCAGCCTGTATGGAATTCTGGTAGGATTTCCTCTGCCGATTCTTCTTGCTCTCATCTGCAACCAAATGCGGGCACAGCGTTTTAAGAAGGTTTTTCAGGTCATTACCTACCTGCCCCACTTTATTTCTACCATGGTCATGTGTGGTATGATCCTGATCTTCCTTTCTCCCAGCGTTGGAATCATCAGCCATATGCTTGGGAAGCTGGGAATCGAAATGCCAAACGTCCTGGCGAGTGCTTCGGCCTTTCCAAGTGTCTACGTGTGGACCGATGTCTGGCAGAATCTCGGCTGGGACAGTATTATTTATCTGGCTGCACTATCCGGAATTGATCCTACCTATTACGAAGCCGCGACCATGGACGGCGCCAGCCGTCTGCAGAAGATGTTCTACATCGATCTGCCCCTGCTTCTGCCCACTGCGATGATCCTTTTGATCCTCCGTGCGGGCAATATCCTGAGCATCGGATTTGAGAAGGTATTTCTGCTGCAGAATACTATGAACATGATGGGAAGCGAAATTATTTCCACCTACGTCTATAAGCTTGGTCTTGTAAACCAGCAATACAGCCTGTCCACCGCCGTAGGTCTTTTTAACACCGTAGTCAACGTTCTGGTACTGCTTCTTGTAAACCAGATTTCAAAGAAGCTCACGGATAGCAGCTTAATTTAGAGGAGGACCGACCATGGACGGAAAAATAAAACGTAAAATACGTTCTTCCAGATCAGACCGGATTTTTGATATTATCATTTATGCCCTGGCAATCATCTTAATTTTGATTGTAGTATATCCTCTCTGGTTTGTTTTCATTGCTTCCTTCTCAAATCCTTCCGATATCGCAGGCGGTCAGGTTTTCTTCTGGCCCCGGGAATGGATACTGGATGGCTATCAGGAGCTTTTTAAGCAATCCTCGATCTGGACCGGATACCGGAATACGCTGATTTATACGGCTCTCGGAACCGCTTTCGGCCTGTTTATCAATGTAACTGCCGGATTTGCACTGTCCAGGAAAGAGCTCTACGGCAGGAAATTTTTGAGTGTGCTCTACCTTATCCCGATGTTTATCTCCGGCGGATTGATCCCTACCTTTCTGGTGGTAAAACAGTTCGGCCTCGTAGACAACTTCTGGGTAATGGTAGTTCCCTTTGCACTCTCCAGCTACAATATCATTGTGGCACGAACCTTTTTTAACAACAGCCTGCCGGAAGGCCTGTGGGAAGCCGCCCAGATTGACGGATGCGGAACGATCCGCTACTTCCTACAGTTCGCGCTGCCTCTGTCCAAAGCAGTCCTTGCCGTCATTGGACTGTGGACGGCTGTCGGCATCTGGAATTCCTGGTTCAACGCACTGATTTACCTGAACGATGAAACACTCCAGCCCCTGCAGCTGATTATGCGGCGCATTCTGATTCTGAATGCCTCTCTCCTGGGGACAGCGGGAAAGGCGGCCGTGGAAATGAAAAACAAATCCGATATGATGCGCTATGGCTCTATCGTTATTTCCACACTTCCGGTTATGTGCCTGTACCCGTTTTTGCAGAAATATTTTAATCAAGGTGTTATGGTAGGATCCATAAAAGAATAAAATCATTTATTAAGGAGGAACAACTCATGAAAAAGAAACTGATCAGCGCTCTTCTTGGCGTAACAATGGCAGCAGGTATGATCACCGGCAACTGCAGCACTCTGCTGGCAGATGAGGGTGACGGAAAGCAGTTTTCCGTCCTGATCACCCGGTCAGACTGGGGAGACTCCGATCTGTCCCTGGAAGGCTTTGTAGCTGAATCTCAGGAAAAGGCCGGCGTAGACATTGACTGGCAGGTTTATCTGGATACCGAGTGGGGAGATAAGAAAAGTGTCGTACTCGCCAATAACGACCTGCCGGATGCTTTTCTGGGCGCGCTGAACTCCACGGATGTGAACAGAAATAAAGAACTGTTCATTCCTCTGGAGGATCTGATTGCAGAAA
>DNJM01000136.1:0-260 GCA_003489085.1 Lachnospiraceae bacterium | reverse complement strand
TGCAGAAAACATGCCCAATCTGAGTAAGATTTTCGAAGAAAATCCGGAATTCAAGGCGTTCGCAACTGCTGCTGACGGCCACATCTGGGGGCTTCCGCAGAAAAAGGCAAACCGTCCAAAGATCCGTTACCAGATGTTCATCAATCAGGTATGGCTGGACAACCTGGGCCTTGAGATGCCGGATACCTGGGAGGAATTCCAAAATGTGCTGAAGGCCTTCAAAGAGCAGGATGCGAACGGAAACGGTGACCCGAATGATG
>DNJM01000113.1 GCA_003489085.1 Lachnospiraceae bacterium | reverse complement strand
GGAGATCGAGCATTATGCCAGCTATGCTCCGATTTCTGCACCTGAACCAGATTTTCATTTACCGGAATTCTTTGCGAAGGCAATTCTGGTTTAAAGAAAATAAACATTATTTCTTTTAAGAAAGGGGCGTATTGCTATGCGCATTATTGTAACGAAAGACTACGAAGACATGAGTAAAAAGGCTGCAGCAATCATTGCTGCACAGGTGGTTTCCAAACCGGACTGTGTATTGGGTCTTGCTACCGGTTCCACACCAATCGGAACATATAAAAACCTGGTAAAATGGTATGAAGAAGGCACTCTGGACTTCTCCGCTGTAAAAACAGTAAATCTGGACGAATACAGAGGACTTCCGCGCGATAACGATCAGAGCTATTACTATTTTATGCATGATCATTTATTCAATCACGTTAATATTGACGTGGCAAATACCAATGTCCCGGACGGTACGAACCCGGATGCAGAGCAGGAAGCAGAACGCTACGAAGCACTGATCGCTTCTTACGGCGGACAGGATCTGCAGCTGCTTGGTATCGGTCACAATGGTCATATCGGCTTTAACGAACCATCCGACAGCTTTGATAAAATTACGCATTGTGTAGACCTGCAGGAAAGCACCATCGAAGCTAACAAGCGTTTCTTTGCTACCATTGACGATGTACCGAAACAGGCATACACCATGGGCATCGGTACGATTATGAAAGCAAAGAAGATTCTGATCCTTGCCAACGGCGAAGGAAAAGCTGATATCGTTGCAAAAGCTTTCTTCGGTCCGGTTACGCCACAGGTTCCGGCTTCTATCTTACAGTTCCATCCGGATGTAACCGTAGTCGTGGACGAAGCCGCTGCTGCAAAACTGCCAAGATAATGATATTGTATACAAAGGACGGAGTAACGGATGCTACTGCGTCCTTTCTTTCAGCATACAACCTAAAAAGGAGAGACCATTATGATTATTAAAAACGTAAACGTATATGGGGAGGACAGACAGTTTCATCACGGTGAAGTCAGCATTGAAAATGGTGTGTTTACAGAACATGCCGCTTCCGAAAAAACCAACGGCAGTGTCTCCGACGAAGTGATCGACGGCGAAGGCTGCTATTGCATCCCCGGGCTGATCGACCTGCACTTCCACGGCTGCGTTGGTGCGGACGTATGTGACGGTACCCAGGAAGCCCTTGAGACTATTGCAGACTATGAAGCTTCTATCGGTGTCACCACCATTTGCCCGGCTACAATGACTCTTTCCGTAGAGCAGCTGGAACAGATTCTTTCCAATGCCGCTGCTTATCCGAATGCAGAAGGAGCACGCCTTGTCGGCCTGAATATGGAAGGACCATTTATCAGTGAAGCCAAAAAAGGTGCACAGGATGCACAGTACATCATTCCCTGTGACGCAGAAATCTACCGCCGTTTCCAGAAAGCGGCAGGCGGACTGGTAAAAATCATCGGCATTGCTCCGGAAACCGATGTAGAAAATGCTGTGAAATTCGTTTCTGAAGTAAAAGAGGAGGTTACCGTATCCCTGGCTCATACCAATGCAGATTACGACTCTGCAAAGGCAGCTTATGATGCCGGCGCCAGACATGCCGTACATCTCTTTAACGCCATGCCTGCCTTTACTCATCGTGCGCCCGGCGTGGTCGGTGCAGCCAGAGATTGTAAGGACTGTATGGCTGAACTGATCTGTGACGGCGTACACATTCATCCATCCATGGTACGTGCTGCTTTCTCCATGTTCGGCGAAGACCGGATTATCATGATCAGCGACAGCATGCGTGCTACCGGAATGCCGGACGGACGCTATACACTGGGCGGACAGGATGTAGACGTCGTTGGAAACCGTGCCACTCTTGTATCGGACGGCGCATTAGCCGGCTCCGCGACCAATCTGATGGACTGCCTGCGGACAGCCGTTAAAACGATGGAAATTCCTCTGGAAACAGCTGTTTTGTGTACAACCCTCAACCCTGCAAAAGCACTCCATCTAGACGACAGATATGGCAGCATCGCACCCGGCAAGATCGGCAATGTTGTCCTGCTGGATCAGGATCTGAACCTGAAGAAAGTGATTATCAATGGATAATAAAGCATTTTATTTTAAAAAAGCATCCCGGGAAGATCTTCCCGGGATCTACAAACTGATTAGAGAAATTGACCAGAATATGACCTGTCCGGACTGGTTCGCCGCAGAAAGCGAAGAATTTCTGGAAAAATGTATTGAGGACGAAGGATTTACCATTCTCGCAAAACCCAGTGAGAACCCCTCTGCCCTGAAGCCGGCCGGATTCTTTACCGTTCACTTTCCCGGCCTTTCCGCCAAGAATATGGGGCATGTCCTGAACCTGTCCGACGCCGGGCTTCTTGTAACTGCTCATATGGATACTGCTGTCGTTGATCCGGATTATAGAGGAAATCATCTGCAGAGCAGAATGCTTGCAGAAGCTGAAGCAGAACTCTCCCGCCGCTCCTTCCGTCACCTTTTCGCAACCGTCCATCCGGACAATATCTATAGCCTGCGAAACGTAACGGGAAACGGCTACCGGATCATAAAAACCTGCGAAATGTACGGCGGACTGCCACGGCATATCTTATACAAGGAATTATAGTCAACTCTCCTCCCCGATGGAAGGCCTTAGAAAGGGATTTCCATTCGGGGATTTTAGAACTATCGTCGGATCCGGAATGTCTTCGGCGCCAGCCTGTATACCAGCACACATGCGATTGCACTGTATACTACGCAGAAGACAATCGTCATACCCCCAAACAGCAGGATAGACATTCTCACCTTCATCAGCAGATAACAGACCAGATAGGTTCCGCTGGACACAATCCGGTAGGTTCCGCTCTTCAGTTCCGTCTCCGCATTAAACGGCTGCAGCAGATAGTACATAGTCAGATAATGTACGGAGAAAAATATACTCATACACAGAATCGAAACCACCAATACCGCATAGTTGACCGGATTTTCCGTTCCGCCGGAGGCATATAGAAGTACAGCAAGACCCAGCCCGATCACACCTGCCGGAAGCAGATTTACCTTAATGATTTCGCGCAGACGAATGCGGAATAGCTTTAAGATGCATGCCGGTTTCTTATAGCAGGGATATGTCAGCAGACTGTGGTCACAATTCATAAAAAGTGCCTGCGTAAAACCCGTCCCCCGGTTCATCAGATACATCAGAAAGGAAAAATACGGAAGATACACCAACAGTACATCATTCACATCCTTTTTCACTTCCGGCAGGAACCAGATCAGTATCAGTAAACCAATCACGATACATAAACATACCGCGGCAATCCTTTTCGACGGCCGCCAGAGTATTTTCTGATGCCGTTTCATAAATAACTCATTCAAATACTCGAATCCCTTTCGGTTGCTGGTAATACCGGCATCTGCTGAAATCACCTTTCGGTTCTGTTCCCGCACTACCTGACTGGCAGTCTCCTGTTCATTCCTCTGCTGATTCAAAAGCTGTCGGTACATTTCCCGGTATTCTCTAAAAGTCAGAATCTTCCAAATACTGATCCCGCCTGCCGCAATCGTAATCAGCATTCCTCCAACCACCAGGCCCTTCGGAAGCATCCATCCCGCTGCCGGAGGCGCATAAGCCGCTGCCAGAAGAAGGAATAGCAGTATCCACCCTAATTTTCCCAGCTGATTCTCATTTCCCGGCGTTCCTCTCCGCTCGTAATCCCACAACGTATACGCTGCCACCATAAGCTTCGCTCCTGCTATGAAAAATGGAATCAGAAGGCAGATCCAGACCGGCACACCGCTGCGAATTCCAAGAAGCAGAGAGAAAGGCAGAAATCCAATCACTACTTTCCCAATTGCATATCCATAATTCACCAGTGTATATTCTCTGGCATTCATCCGCATCAGAATCATCGCATAGTATTTATCCTTGCTCGGATTGAACATATAGGTATTGGCAAATGCCCCGATAACTGTCAGGAAGAACAGAATATGCAGGAAAAGCCGCCCCGGATCCGCTGTATTGTAGAGCATCCCCACGCCAAATACCATCAGCAGCAGATATAGAAATTTCCCTAAAAAGGCGGATAGTATTTCCCATATCACTGACAGAATATTCGCCAATATTTTTAATACCGGCTCCTGATACATTGTATCCGGCAGCAAGTGTTTCAAACCAGGAATCTGCTTAAGGGAATACAGGATCGTATTCACCCGGTAAGTATTTTTCAGCGCAAATGAAATCCACAATGTCTTATGCATAATGCTCCTCCCTGAGTGCGGCGATGATTTTCTCTTTGAATTCCTGTTCGTTCAGGTTAGACTGATCCACAGGCTCCAGTACACCATGATTCAGCAGCACGATCTCATCGCACAAATCCAGTGCCAGATCCATAATATGCGTAGAGAAAATAATAATCCTTCCCTCCTTCAACGCTCGAAGCCTCTGCTTCATCTCTTCTGCTACAACTACATCCAGAGACGTCAGCGGCTCATCCAGAAGAAGCAGCTTCGGCCGGGCAATCATATGAATCAGCATCTGCATTTTATTCTTCATCCCATGGGAATAGTCCTTCAGCAGCTTATCCCGATCCTCCGGCGCAATACTCATAAAATCAAAATAGGCGTCCAGCGGCTGTGGATCCGGTATACTCTTCTCGTTGATCTCCAGAAAGAACTTCAGGAATTCCCGCCCGGTCAGAAATTCCGGTACGGTCGGAGTCGACAGCACATAGCCGATATTTTCCGGTTCGAGTACCTTCTCCTGCCCGTCCTCTTCCAAATAGAATCTTCCCCCATCTATCGGAAGATCCCGGTTCAGACAATTAAACAATGTCGTTTTCCCGGCTCCATTTCTTCCCAGCAGTCCATAGATTTTCCCGCTTTCAAAGGTAAAATTAACATCCCGGAGCACTTCCTTCGTTTCAAAATATTTTTTCAAATGTTCGATTGTAAACCTCATATATGTTATCCTCTTATTTTAAACCTTTCCTCATTAGTATACTTCTGATCCGAACGGCATCAATGCCAGCTTTGCCAGCTTAAACTGCTGCATTCCAAATGGAATTCCGATCACTGTAAGACAAAGCACGAATCCAATTGCCAGGTGCTCAATCGCCAGCGGCAGTCCGGAGACCAGCAGCCAGATCACATTCAGTAAAAAAGATCCGGCTCCGCCTCCATAACGTACCTCCCGGCCAAATGGACAGAAGCTCAGCGCTGCGAATTTAAAGCACTGCACACCCATCGGCATTCCTACAATCGTAATACACCAGAGACACCCGGCCAGACACCAGCTCAATCCGCTGATTGCACCGCCGCATAAAAACCATATAACATTTCCCAAGCATCCCATTGCATTCTCTCCTTTCGACTATCATAGCATCGGTCTACATATATCCGTGCATTTGCTTCAGATCCAGCAGCAGCACTTCTACTCTGCGTATCGCGTCACTTACCTGCTCTCTGGCATCTGCAATTCTGGATTGTACCAGGTAATCTGCCACGATTCCATCGAAGAAGAAATCGGCAAAGGACAGGAACCCTCCGACCTCCATCCGCAGTTCCATCGGTACATGAATATCCGCCAGCTCTCTCTGGAAAATCTGCAGGTCCCGTTTGGCATCCTCCATATAGCCGGCAGCGTCATTGATTTTAGAATGCTTAATCATATCCGTAAGCAATCCGCCGCCCAGCATATCGAAAATCCCCCAGCCTCTGGCACTGTTCAGCTTTTCCTGTGCAGCCCGCAGACTATTCAGCGCTCTTTCCCCCGCAGCAATCGCTTCCCGCATCTCCCGTCTCATGATTTCGTTACTCATATCTTTTCCTCTCTTTCTTCAGCAAGTGTATGCGGCTTTTATCGCGTTTTTGCTCTTTTTGAAAAGAATCCATTCATTCCGAAAATGTTCTTTTTTAAATGGAAGGGAGCTTCTTATGTAATAAAAAAAGACTCCTACCACGACGTCTGCCGCAATAAAAGTCTTGCTATCTCATTTGATACGGATACTTCTTAAGTATCGGTTGACGATTTCAAACCCACCCTCGCGGGTGTTCAGCTACTCCCTTTTTTGCTTAATACTAATATATCACCTTATCGACATTTCCGCAAGAGATTTTTTCCTTCCGGGCATACTGTATGTCAGATGCTCCGCATGGGCGCGCTCCGTCAAGCTTCGCGCGATATAGTATCATTTTTTAGATCTTCGACATCGATAACCCGATATCCGGCCCGAATGAGCGCCTCAGCTAAAATTCCCCGACCTTCAATCAATTTCTTTGAAAATGTACCATCATAAATCTGCTTCACACCACAGGTTGGACTTCGGGACTGCAGCACTGCATATTCAATATCCTCATTCTGAATCTGCTCCATCACCTTGGCAACCCCCTGACGATACAAAACATCGACATTCTTCCCATGAATGTCTGTAACAACACCTTCCACAATTTCCACAGGCGGTCTTGGAACCGGCATACCGGCAGCCACCTCCGGACATACCTCGATGACCTCTTTTCCATTTAGAAAGTCCTGAAGTTCAACGCTGTAATTGTTGCCTCCGTTATATTTACAATTCCTGCCCATCAGACAGGCGCTCACTAATACTTTCATGCATGACATCCCTTTATTCATTTTCCTCTGCCAGATATGCATTGATAGAAGTTACCGTTTGATCCACATTAAGGCCATGGACGGTACAGGCCATTTCCAAAGATTCACTCGTTGCCGAAGCACAGGTCACACAGTGCATCCCTGCCTGCATCAAAAAATCCCCCATACCCTTATCCATGGCAAGAATCTGCCCCATTTTTGTATCTCTGGTCACCATGAAATTTTTATTATCCTTTGCGGCCGTTATTTCTCCATCGGCCTCTTTGGCGTACATTTCATCCCGCATCACCGTACCAACACAATAAGCAATCATAGGTACAGCAATAATAAGAATTCCGATAATTATTGTCTGCATATTTCCTCCGCCTTTCTTTCCTGAAATAATGCCTGCGCATTACAGAGCACATGAAATATCATACCATATAATATCGGAATTCTCCATAAAATATCAAATTTTTACTGTTTTTTCACCACCGGAATCCACACTTCAAACTTAGCATTCTGGGGATCCGGACTGATATACAGTTCCACATCCGGCCCATTGTCGTATTCGTAACCGGAAGTTGGCAGCCATTCGGTGACAATCCGCTGCTCCAATTGCTGGATCGCCTGCGGGCAAATACCTTCGCCCGGGAAAATTGCCCATGTAAACGACGGGATTGTATACGCTTCAAAAACACCATCCGCAGTCATTGAACTTGCGACCGCAATAAAATATTTCCATTCTTCATCTGAGTTGCAGGCGCTCACACCCAGAACCCCCTTCACCAGTGTATCCATCATACCCGCCAGCTTTGGAATCGTCCCGTCCACAGCGGCGTCCTGCCACATCTTCGGAACAATGGCAAAGTTCTTTTCAATCTCTTTGTACAATGGCCGAGATACGCCGACAATCCGAAAGGCTTCTTTCTTCTCAATTCGATAATTCATTTCTTCGACTCCCTTCACAGTGATCTTAAATGTCATCGGAGGGAAGGATTTCACAGAAACCCCTTGACTCCGCACAAGGGATGGTGCAATTCCATGAATCGTCTGAAAGGCCCTGTTAAAAGCCGTCGGCGAACTGTAACCATACTTCAGGGCTACATCAATTATCTTTGCATCGCCGCCCTGCAGGTCCACTGCGGCCAAAGACATTTTACGCCGCCGGATATACTCAGACAAAGAAACATTTGCCATATATGCGAACATCCTCTGAAAATGATAGGTCGAACAGCCGGCTATTTTTGCAAGTTCCTCATAATCAATCTCATCGGCCAAATGCTCTTCAATATAGTTTATCGCTTCATTTAATCTCTCAATCCATTCCATGAATTTGTCCTCCCTGTGATTATCATTATAGGTAAATTTTTTTATTTTTTCCTCTCTTTTCATGCACAGATTTGAGTGATACGAAGCATCATTTTCGTAACATCTGGAGCAGCATGATATGATATTCTTCGTCCTGAATAATCCGTGCCAGCACCGCATTGACACAGGAATCACTGATCATCTTCATATGCATCCGATACTGATTGATCGTGGCTTTCTCAGCCTCGATATCCGCCATTAACATTTTTTCCTCATTTTCCGGAATCGTCATATATTCCGGCGTCCACATACGCTGACGCCCATCCTGATGTCTCGCTACAAAATCAATGGAACCGCCCAACAGAAAGATTAATTCGGCCAGTTTTTGGAGATGTATCATTTCCGCCATGGCAATCCCCAAAATTGTCCGCGCCACTGGACATCTTTCACAGGATAAACGATTTTCATTATTGATGTACTGGGTAATGGCTGTCATTTCAGAAACAGCGCCGCAATAATCAATGCTGAGTAAATTGGCATAGGTCCGATTTTTCTCTTTCACCTGAATCGGCGGATACGGTAAATCCACCATGACTGGCTTCACACCCATAAAATCGCAGGAATTCATTAAAAGCTTTGACTTTTCTTCCATTATAAGATTTGCTCCTCCATATATTTCTATATCTAATAGTATGAAGGAGCTGCCATGATGTGCATACTCAGGCTTTACCCTTTATAGATTTCAGTTCTTCCATCAATTTTTTATATCGTGTATCTTCTTTTATAAAGTCAAGTTCTTTGTCATCCTCAAAGCATTTTTTTAACATTAATCCCACATTCTCAGGCGCTGTCTCTGAAAAAGACAGATGGGGATATAATTCCGATTCCTCTAAAAAATATTTGTTTTTAATATTAAGTATCAATTTGGACAGAACATCAAAAATAATCTCTTTGTTTTTTGTACGGAGCGCTTCTTTCATAGCCGACGTATCCACATAAACACCGATTTCCATAATTTCCATCAGAGCTTTCAGTTTCTGCTCCATGCGTTCTGCCTTTTCCGGGTTGCCTTCCATTCTGGACAATCCCTGAATCCCATTCAGGCCAATACTGATATC
>DNJM01000090.1:5947-9799 GCA_003489085.1 Lachnospiraceae bacterium | reverse complement strand
TCGTTGTTGGACTCCAGCCAGTCAATACGGCCATGCTTGAAAATGAAAAATGCAACAGCACGGTATACCTCGTCTTCGTTTTCCAGATTGCTGACTTTATAATATTCGTTCAGGCTGTCTTTTAAATCCTGTGTCAGCTCGTCATAAGGCTGGTCGCCGATTCCAAGGACATTCAGGCCATTCTTTTTCAGCTCGCGGCAGAACTGCCAGTAGTTTGTTGGAAAATTTGGTGAAATAAAAATAAAATTTTTCATGCTTCCTCATCCCTTCTTCCTTTTTATCTTTTGTTCTGCCGTATTACCCCAGCAGATAAGGTACAAAATAAGCCACCTGCTTATACCACCAGTCCCAGTCATGGGCACAGTCCCAGCCCCAGAAATCAACCCAGGCATGGATGCCCTTCTGATCAAGGATGGATTTCAGCCATCGGGTGGAGTCAGGCAGTTCCCACGGTCCCTGTCCGACACAGATAATGGCTTTTCGCTCATTATACATGGAAATATACGGATGATCCTCCGGCATGTTGGAAAGATAGTGAATCGGAGAATTCTGATAAACCAGGTCATCCATATAAGAACCGAAGCCGTATTCTGCCGTATAGATGCCGCTTAAGGCCAGCAGACCATGGAAGAGATCCGGGCGGCGGAAATATAGATTGGCGGCATGGGTGGCGCCCAGGCTGCAGCCAAATGTAATGATACCGGGCTCGTTATCCCAGCCATTGTATTCCATTGTCATAGACTGGATAAAGGGTACCAGTTCATCTGTAATATACTGGATCCACTGTTCATAACGGCAAATGCTCCAGTGCGGATCACTGAATTGATCAGACCAGGTTTCCTGATCAATGGTATCAATGGAAAAGACCATGACCTGACCGGATTCGATCCAGGGTGACCAGGCATCCGTCATATGAAAATTTTCAAAATCAAAAAACCGGACATTTTGACATGGTATGAAAAGAACCGGCTGTCCGGCATGTCCATAAACCTTGCATTCTGTTTCCCGGTCCAGTGCCGGACTGTAATCTTTAAAATATTGTACTTGCATAACATCCCCCTGTCTGCCCGTTGGCAGCATATGTATTCTTACGGTTCGTATAAAAGTGTATTCATAAAGAATGGAATCTGCTTTTCCCAGCTTGCCTCACAATGATTGCCTCCCGGAACGATCCGGCTTTCCAGGAAGATTCTGCGGCGCAGAAGCAGAGAAGTTACCTTTGCAAATTGCTGTTCCATATTGGCATGAAAGAAAATTTCCTGAGAGCCGTAGTCCATATAGACAATCGTATTCGGTCCAAGTCTGGCATGATTGATCAGATATTCCAGACGTCCTGGCGCTACCCATAAGGAAGGAGACAAGGCTGCGGCTCGTGAAAACCAGCGGTTATACTGCAAAACGGCATATAGACTCATAAGACCGCCCATAGAGCTTCCGGCGATATAGGTATGAGCCCGGTCCGGAAGAGTGCGGAAATTACTGTCAATTTCTTTTTTAAAGGTATGCACCATCCAGTCCATTGTTATCTTTCCCCGTCCGGTAAACCGCCCGAATTTCGGATCTGAAAAATTGAACGGAGAATATTCGGAGAGCCGTCCGTTATCCGGACTGTGATTGCATTCTACGGCAGCAATAATGACCTCTGTTTCTGTATAATCCATATATTCCTTCATGCCCCAGCATTTCCCATAGGTTGCATCCTCATCAAAGAATACATTGTGTCCGTCAAACATATAAAGAACCGGATAATGTCTGCTCTCATCCATGTCATAGGATTCCGGAAGATAAACGTAGGCGCGTCTTTCTTCGTCGCCGGTCAGCTCCGGAATGGTAATATTCCATTTATGTACCATACTAACCTCCATAATATGTAATATCTATCCAGTTAATATAGCATAAACAGGCTAAAATAACAAGACAGCAAATTTGTCATGATCGCATATAGTTTTCTGATTCCAGAGACATAGAAGTGTATAAAGTTTTACGATTGTATGCTTGTAACTCTCTTCATGTGGTGCTATAATCGTTATGCAATCTATAGTGGGGCAATGGCTTTAAATTAAGAACACTCCGTAGACTGTCAGAAAAATCATTTACGATATATTTTAGGAAGAGGTACTTTGGAAGAGTCATGAATATTATCATAATCGGATGTGGAAAGGTCGGTCTTACACTTGCGGAACAGCTGTGTGAGGAAAAGCACAATGTGGTTCTGATCGATAACAACGCATCTAAACTTCAGGAGATTTCAGAGGAACTGGATGCTCTGAGAATTGTAGGAAATGGATCCAGCATACATACGCAGATTGAGGCGGATGTACAGAATGCGGACCTTTTGATCGCTGTGACAGGCTCGGATGAATTGAACCTGTTGTGCTGTCTGATCGCAAAAAAAGCAGGAAAGTGCTATACGATTGCGCGTGTCAGAAATCCGATTTACAGTGAGGAGATCGGATTTATTAAGGAAAGCCTTGGAATTTCCATGATTATTAATCCGGAGCTTACGGCTTCACGGGAGATTGCGAGACTGCTGCAGTTCCCATCGGCGATTCAGATTGGTCCATTTGCAAAGGGAAGGGTTGAGCTTTTGAAGTTCAAGCTGCGGCCGGAATTCGGACTGGATCAGATGCCGATTCATAGAATGCATGATAAGTTAAAATGTGATATTTTGGTAGCGGGTGTGGAACGGAAGGAGCAGGTATTTATTCCAAATGGTGATTTTGTGCTGCAGAACGGGGATCAGCTTTCTATTCTGGCTTCTCCGAAGAATGCGGTACATTTTTTTAAAACAATTGGTATGAAGACGAATCAGGTAAGAAGCTGCATGATCATTGGCGGCGGAAAGATTGCCTACTATCTGGCAAAGCAGCTGCTGGATATGAAGATATCTGTCCGGATTATTGAAAAAAGCAAGGCCAGATGCGAGGAGCTTTCGGAGCTCCTTCCCAATGCACTTGTGCTGAACGGAGACGGAACGAATAAGAAGCTGCTGCTGGAAGAAGGAATGGAGAGAATGGAGGCCTTCGTTACACTGACGGATATGGACGAGGAAAATATCCTGCTTGCTCTTTTTGCAAAAGCACAGACGAATGCAAAGCTTGTTACAAAGGTCAACCGGATTTCCTTCGACAATATCATTGAGCAGTTGGATCTGGGCAGCGTGATCTATCCGAAATACCTGATGACAGACTATATTTTGAAATACGTCCGGGCGATGAATAATACGATCGGAAGCAATGTGGAAACCCTGTATCAGATTCTGGATAACCGTGCAGAGGCGCTGGAATTTGCAATTGATGAGAAATCGCCTTTGACAGGAATTCCATTTATGGAGCTGAAGCTGAAGGATAATCTTCTGATTGGCTGTATTAACCGGAAGGGTATGATTATCATCCCAAGGGGTCGGGATTGTATGAAGGTCGGCGATACGATTGTCGTTGTAACAACGCATAAAGGCCTGCACAGCATTCAGGATATTCTGGCTAAGTAGAGGTTGTAGAAATGAACTATGGAATGATCTGTTTTATTGTTGGCTGGGTGATGAAGATCGAAGCAGCGCTTCTGACACTGCCGCTTCTGGCAGCGTTATATTATCAGGAAGAGGCGGGGAAAGCCTTCCTGATTACGATATTTCTCTGCTTTTTTTTAGGACAGGTACTGACCCTGAAGAAGCCAAAGGAGAAGACCATGTATACGAAGGAAGGATATGTGGCGGTAGCCTTGGGATGGATTGTAATGAGTATTCTGGGGGCGGTTCCTTTTCTGCTGACCGGAGCTATTACGAATCCGGTGGATGCACTATTTGAGACTGTGTCCGGATTTACTACGACAGGTGCCAGTATTTTAACGGAT
>DNJM01000090.1:0-5669 GCA_003489085.1 Lachnospiraceae bacterium | reverse complement strand
GGTGCCAGTATTTTAACGGATGTAGAAGTCTTGCCCAAGTGCCTGCTTTTCTGGCGAAGCTTTACACACTGGATCGGAGGAATGGGGGTACTGGTATTTCTGCTGATGATTCTTCCGGCAGTTGGAGGATCCCATATGAATCTGATGAAGGCAGAGAGTCCGGGGCCATCTGTGGGGAAATTGGTTCCGAAAGTAAAGTCTACTGCCAAGATTCTGTATGGAATCTATATCTTTTTGAGTATTTTGCAGGTAGTCCTGCTCCTTTTGGGGAAAATGCCGCTGTTTGACGCACTGACGACCACCTTTGGTACGGCCGGTACCGGTGGATTTGGAATCCACAATAGCAGTATAGCAGGCTACTCTACTTATATTCAGGTGGTTGTGACAATATTTATGATCCTGTTTGGGGTGAATTTTAACGTATACTTTTTATTGCTGGGAAAAAAGGTGGCACAGGCATTCAAGTGTGAGGAGCTTCGATGGTATCTTGGGATCATCACTGCAGCCGTTTTGTGTATCGGATGGAATATCCGGGGAATGTTCGGCAGTGTGGGAGAGGCGATGCAGCAGTCAGCCTTTCAGGTGGCATCGGTGATTACAACAACCGGATTCTCAACTGCGAATTTTGATGCGTGGCCGCAGGTTTCCAGAACTATACTGGTAATGCTGATGTTTATAGGGGCCTGTGCCGGCAGTACAGGCGGCGGTATCAAGGTATCCCGTTTTATCATTCTGGCAAAATCGCTGAACAAGGAAATGCATCAATACCTGCATACGCGGGGGATTCGCAAGGTTAAGTTGGATGGTAAGGTTATCGAGCATGAAGTAGTTCGTGCGACGAATGTATTTATGACAGCTTATATATTTATTTTTGCAGTATCCATGTTGGCGCTTGCTTTTGAAGGAACGGACCTGGTAACGAATTTTACGGCCGTAGCTGCGACCTTTAATAATATCGGTCCAGGATTGGCAAAAGTCGGGCCAATGGAGAATTTCTCGCTGTTCTCGAATCCGGCAAAGCTGGTTCTGACATTTGATATGCTGGCCGGACGGCTGGAAATTTTCCCATTGCTGCTATTATTTGTCCGGGATACATGGAAACGGTATTAATCTGTTATGGGGGCGCGTCTGCGCTCCCATTTCCATATAATATAGAAAGAATGGAATGCAGCAGAAAAAAAGATGTTCAGAATGAGAAAAATGAGATATAATGCTTTCGTAGAGATCTGATAACACCAGGATAAGAGGGAAGACAGAATGATAAATTTACTACAGAGAAATGAAGAAAAGAAAAAAAGATATTCCAGATTTGAGAGAAGTCTGATTGCGGCATGCTTTGTTACAGGAGCCGCCGCCGTCTGTGAATGTATTGCAGTGATTGAAAATGCGGCAAAGTTCAGTTGGGAGCAGATGGGAATGAATGGTTATGCAGGAAAAGTGCTGACCTGCCTTCTGCTGATCGTTAGTTTTATTTATCTGACGCAGGCAGCATTTGGAGGAAAAGCTTTTGCAGATCGCTTTGCCGCCGGTATGAGGGTCAACGGTATCCTTTGTATCCTGGCATCTGCTGTGTTCTGTCTGTTGCCGGGATATCAAGAGGAATGGTTTGCGTGGAAATTGGGAACATACATCAGAATTGACGGATATTATTTCCTTCTGGGTGTGATTTTGATATTGATAGGTTATGTAGTGAAATATGCAGTGGAGGAAATAAGATGAAACAGAACTCTTTTGTAAAGCAGGCCTCCTTTTTGATGATTGCAGGTCTTCTGGTTCGTGTGATCGGCCTGTTATACCGGCCAATGATGAAGGCGAATATCGGCGAACTGGGATATGCTTATTATGGATACGCCTATAATGTATACTTTATTCTTCTGCTGATTTCCGGTTACAGTATTCCGATTGCCGTATCGAAGCTGATGTCAGAGCGGCTGGTGAAAAAACAGTATCGGAATGCGGAGAAGGTCTTTCGGGGAAGCCTGATATATGTATTGATTGCCGGAGGACTGGCATCGCTTGTAGCGTTTGTATTTGCAGAGCAGCTGCTTCCAAAGGGAGGGTCTGATGCCGTACTGGCGCTTCGGATATTGGCACCGACGATCCTGCTGGCCGGACTGCTCGGGGTACTCAGAGGATATTTTCAGGCACACAGCAATATGATGCCGACCTCGGTTTCGCAGATTCTGGAATCTCTGTTTAATGCAGCCATGGCGCTGGGGATGGGAAGTCTCTTCATCCATCAGTTTGCTAAAACGGAGAATGACCGGGCTGTCTATGGTGCAGCCGGAAGTACGATGGGGCCGGGCGCAGGCGTTTTGGTGGGAATTCTTTTTATGCTGTCAGTATTCTTACTGAACCGGAAGACGATTCAGCGTAAGATCCGTAGGGATACCACACATCAGGAGGAATCCTGGGGGGAAATCCTAAAAGTCATCCTGTTTATGCTGACTCCGGTCATTTTCAGTACCTGTGTATATAATGTCAGTTCCTATTTGAATCAGACAATATTTGCTCCTTTGATGATGAGCAAAGGATATGATGGAAAAGAAGTAGCGATGATGTTCAATCAGTACAATGGTATGTATCTGGTATTGATCAATGTTCCGATTGCACTGGCAAATGCTTCTTCTACAGCAATGATTCCGGCTGTAACCGGAAGCTTTGTACTGAAAAAATATAAAGAAGTTAAGAAACAGATTGATCAGGGCGTGCAGATGACGATGCTGATTGCTATTCCGGCTGCTGTAGGATTGTCCGTTCTGGCATTTCCGATTATGCGGCTGCTCTTCGGGAAAAATACGCAGACGGCTGGCTGGATGCTGGTAACAGGCGGCATTGCAGTCATCTTTTATTCGTTGTCTACTATTACGAACGGAGTATTGCAGGGAATCGGAAAGCAGACGATTCCACTTCGGAATGCAACGATTTCACTTGTAGTGAATCTGATTATTCTGACTGTACTGACAAAGTTTACGCCGCTTGGAGCCTATGCGGTAATGATTGCTAATCTGGCATACGGGATCTGTATGTGTATTCTGAACCAGATGGCACTTCGGAAGCATGTGCATTATAGAGCGGAGTATAAAAGGACCTACCTGCAGCCGTTTATCGCGGCAGCAGGCATGGGCGTAGTTGCCTGGGGAGTATATTATGGATTATATACATTGCTGCACAGGAATCTGATCTGCCTTGTAATCTCAATTCCGCTGGCATGCGTGGCATATCTGATTCTGTATGTGTTGATATCCGGGATTACGGAAAAGGAAATGCAGAAAATGTATATGGGAACAAAGCTTGTAAAGATCCTGCGGATATTGAGAGTGTATCGATAGAGGAGGATAAGAATATGAATAATATGCCGGAAGTAAAAATCGGAGTAGTGGCGGTCAGCCGTGACTGCTTCCCGGAGAGCCTTTCTGTAACAAGACGGAGTAATCTTATGAAAGCCTATACGGAAAAATACGGTTCTGATGGAGTTTATGAATGTCCCATTTGTATTGTGGAGAGTGAGATACATATGGTACAGGCACTGGAGGATATCAAGGCGGCTGGCTGTAATGCGCTGGTAGTTTACCTTGGGAATTTTGGACCGGAAATAGCAGAAACACTGCTGGCAAAGCATTTCGACGGACCGAAGATGTTTATCGCGGCGGCAGAAGAGTCCGGCAGCAACCTGATACAAGGGCGGGGCGATGCCTATTGTGGAATGCTGAATGCCAGCTATAACCTGAAGCTGCGTAATATCAGAGCTTATATCCCGGAATATCCGGTCGGTGATGCCGAAGAGTGTGCGGATAGGATACATGAATTTGAGCCGATTGCGAGAGCTGTTATTGGATTGAGTCAGCTGAAGATTATCAGTTTTGGCCCAAGACCGTTGAATTTCCTGGCATGTAATGCGCCGATCAAGCAATTGTTTAATCTGGGTGTGGAGATCGAAGAAAATTCAGAACTGGATCTTTTTGAAGCGTTCCATAAACATGCAGGGGATGAAAGAATTCCTGCTGTTGTAAAGGAAATGGAAGAGGAGCTGGGAAAGGGCAACAAGAAGCCGGAAATACTTGCGAAGCTTGCGCAGTATGAGCTTACTCTGAAGGATTGGGTGGAACAGCATCGAGGATACCGTAAATACGTAGCCATTGCAGGGAAATGCTGGCCGGCTTTTCAGACGCAGTTTGGCTTCGTTCCCTGTTATGTCAACAGCCGGCTGACTGCGCAGGGCATTCCGGTATCCTGCGAGGTAGATATATATGGGGCATTGAGTGAATTTATCGGAACAGTGGTAAGCAAGGATACGGTAACTCTGCTGGATATCAACAATACCGTCCCCAAAGATATGTATGAAGAAGAAATAAAGGGAAAATATGGCTATACGCAGCAGGATGTTTTTATGGGATTCCATTGTGGAAATACGGCATCCGGAAAACTGGCCTTTTGTGAAATGAAGTATCAGATGATTATGGCGAGATCGCTTCCGGAAGAGGTAACACAGGGAACTCTGGAAGGAGATATTCTTCCGGGAGATATTACGTTTTATCGCCTCCAGAGCACGGCGGACAATAGGCTTTGTGCATATATTGCACAGGGAGAGGTACTGCCTGTAGCAACACGTTCTTTCGGAAGCATTGGTGTGTTCGGCATCCCGGAAATGGGAAGATTTTATCGGCATGTACTGATTGAAGGCGGTTATCCGCATCATGGTGTAGTTGCGTTCGGACATCATGGGAAGGCACTTTTTGAAGTGTTTAAGTATATAGGGGTTCCCGTCACGGAGATCGGGTATAATCAGCCGGCCGGCGTAAGATATCCAACAGAAAATCCCTGGCGGTAATGGTTTCAGATAAAGAAGGTGAAGACGTATGCTGTATATCGGAGTAGATCTGGGAACTTCGGCAGTCAAACTGCTGTTGCTGGATGATAATGGAGTGATACGAAAGAGAATATCCAGAGAGTATCCGCTGCAATTTCCGCATCCGGGCTGGGCAGAACAGGATCCGGAGGATTGGTTTGTACAAGCTATGGAAGGCATAAAGGAATTGACTGCGGAATGTGACAGAAGGGAAGTTGCAGGAATCAGCTTCGGCGGTCAGATGCACGGTTTGGTGGCATTGGATCGGAATGACGCAGTAATCCGTCCGGCCATTCTTTGGAACGATGGAAGAACCGGAGAGGAAACAGAGTATCTGAATCAGGTTATCGGAAAAGAAATGCTGTCGGCATATACGGCGAATATTGCATTTGCAGGCTTTACAGCGCCGAAAATTCTATGGATGAAAAAGCACGAACCGGAGAATTTCGAAAAGATAAGCAAGCTGATGCTTCCGAAGGATTACCTGGCGTATCGTTTATCCGGATCCTTCTGTACAGATATGTCAGACGCTTCCGGGACACTGCTCCTGGATGTAAGGAACCGGTGCTGGTCCAAAGAAATGCTAAAGATCTGTGGGATTACGAAGGAACAGCTGCCGAAGCTGCATGAAAGCTATGAGGCAGTGGGGCATTTAAAACCGGATATCGCAAAAGAGCTGGGCTTATCTGAAGCAACCAGGATCATTGCAGGCGCAGGAGATAATGCTGCCGCCGCCATAGGAACCGGAACCGTAGGAGACGGGAAATGCAATATTTCTCTGGGAACGTCCGGAACGGTTTTTATCTCCAGCGAAAAATTT
>DNJM01000026.1 GCA_003489085.1 Lachnospiraceae bacterium | reverse complement strand
ATTATACCATAAAATCGATATTTGTAAAATCTTTTTCTTATTACCTGATACAACCTTAACAAGAAACAAAAATAGGAGGCAGCTTCCCCCTACTTTTGAAGTACTTCAAGTACCCGTTCAATCGTTTCTTCCAGCGACAGTCCATCCTCATTTACAATAAGATCCGCATACCGTTCAAATAATACGGTTCGTTCATCATAAAGCTCCTGCAGTGACTGTCCTTCCTTCAGTACGATCCCACGTTCTTTCGGATTCTTTATCCTTGCATTTATTGTTTCAAAAGAAGCCTGCAAATATACGATCGTACCAATATTTTTAAAATGTGTCATTGATTCCTCGGCATATATCACGCTTCCACCCGGAGAAATCACAGTATGCTCAGATTCCAGCGTACTGTTCACTTCATTTTCAATTTCCAGAAAGCGGTCATTTCCATCCTGCTCCAAAATCTCTTTTAGCAATCTTTTTTCGCGCTTTTGAATCAACAGATCTGTATCAATAAATTCATACCCGAGCCTTTTGGCTATGACGACCCCGATTGTACTTTTTCCGGCAGCTGACATGCCGATAAAAATAATATTGCTTCCTTTTTTCATTTGTATTCCTCCGAAGATCCTTTCAGATAATTCCAGCCTGCTGCTGTATTGTTTCATATTGTATCACAGGAAACTGCAGTATGCAAAAACATTCTCTGATTCCTGCATTAGTAAAATTTTCTCCGGCACCTTCTTCTGTCGCATCTGCGCTTAAATAATTCCTGATACAGCATAACATGAATCAGATCATGCACCAGATTTTCCTTCCTGCGCTTTGGCGTAGGAAACGGACGGTAATACTGTGCTTCCATTTCATCCTTCCACCCAGCCGGAATTGCCCCGTTTCCTTCATAATCTCCCGGCAGGTAGGCGTCTCCAATGTCATCCGGAGAAAGATCCTTGACCTTATCATAGATTCTTCTGCACATCAGCTGCAGCTGCAGCTGATCCGGATATTCATCGTAAATCATACTTCCTTCATACTCCATCCGGTCACATTCCTCTTCTACATAGGGCAGTATCTTTCTTGCCATTCCCGGATACAGGCTTTTCATATATTCAAAATCCCGTCTTTCTATCCGTTCATCATCGTACTGTAGCGGCATCGGATATGCCATATAATAAGGCAGTCGATTATCCATTACACACACCTCAAACTGTATTGATCTATTACACCATATGCAGAACTCCCTAAAATGTGAAAACGGGCACTGCCTGCATACATGTGCAGGCAATACCCGTCTTATATCCGTTTCTTTATGCCTTTTTATGCTCTTTCGCTGTAATGGTGTGCCTCTTCCAGCATCATATCCTTTACCTTCATCAGGCGGATCTGAGAGCTTCTCTCATTCTCATCCAGCTTCATGCTGATGTATTTGATATTTGCCTGTGCCTCCGGGATGATGACATGCTCCAACGCGTTTACACGCCGTCTCGTTTTCTCAATCTCGGATGCCATCAGCTGGCAGGATTTTTCAACCTCGGCAAGCCGCAGCATATCCGGCAGGATATCCGCCAGAGATTTTACCGCATCGTCCAGATCGCTGGAAGTAAACGCAAAACCATAAGAATAGATGTCATTCGCATCAGCCGTTCTGGTATGATAATTCAGAATCGGCGTATCCACGCTCATAACATTCTTACTTCCAACCGTCAGGCTTACCTCCTGCTTCGGTGCCATCAGCGCTGTATTCAGCGTCTCCGCTGACATACCTGCTTTTGCGATGACAAAGTTCTTGTTGGCAGAAAGAATTCCGGCCTCTACTTTTTTCCGAAGTTCCATGTTCTCACGTACGAGATCCAGGAACTGGCGCATCAGCTCGTCACGTTTATCCTTCAGGAGCTTATGTCCTCTTGTGGCGGTCACTAATTTATTTTTCTGCTTGGTCAACTCCATTCGGGTTGGGGTTACCTGCGTAGATGCCAATATTGCCACCTTCTTTCCTGTTACTCTTGTTTACGGTTTATTTCCCGTAGTACATATCCAGATATTTGTCATCGATACGTTTCAGCTCGCTTCTCGGCAGGATAGACAGAAGCTTCCAGCCGATTTCCAGTGTTTCTTCGATGGAACGGTCTGTCTTATATCCCTGGGATACATACTGTTTCTCGAATTCATCTGCGAATTTCGCATAGATCAGATCAATTTCTGTCAATGCTGCTTCACCAAGGATTACCATCAGTTCCTTCGCCTCTTTACCACGTGCATATGCTGCAAAGAGCTGGTTCAGAGTATTGGAATGATCCGCACGGGTCTTTCCTTCACCGATACCTTTATCCTTCAGACGGGACAGGGACGGCAATACGTCGATCGGCGGCTGCAGACCTTTACGGTACAGATCACGGCTTAAGATAATCTGTCCCTCTGTAATATATCCTGTCAGGTCAGGGATCGGATGTGTCTTATCATCTTCCGGCATAGTCAGAATCGGAATCATCGTAATACTGCCCTTCTTGCCGTTCTGACGACCTGCTCTCTCATACAGGGAAGCAAGGTCAGTGTACATATATCCAGGATAACCACGGCGGCCCGGAACCTCTTTACGTGCTGCGGATACCTCACGGAGTGCATCTGCATAGTTTGTAATATCCGTCAGGATAACCAATACATGCATATCCTTTTCAAATGCAAGATATTCTGCTGCCGTCAGCGCCATACGCGGTGTTGCAATACGTTCTACAGCCGGGTCATTTGCCAGGTTCATAAAGAGCACCGTACGGTCAATGGCTCCGGTTTCTTTAAAGCTCTCTACGAAGAAGTTAGATTCTTCGAAAGTGATACCCATAGCAGCAAATACAACGGCGAATGGCTCACTGGTTCCGCGCACCTTTGCCTGTCTTGCAATCTGTGCCGCCAGATTTGCATGCGGCAGTCCGGATGCGGAGAAGATCGGAAGCTTCTGCCCCCGAACCAGTGTATTCAGACCATCAATCGCAGATACACCTGTCTGGATAAACTCCTCAGGATAGCTTCTTGCTGCCGGATTCATCGGCAGACCATTGATATCCATTCTGGCTTCCGGAAGAATCTCCGGGCCATCATCAATCGGACGTCCCAGACCGTCGAATACACGGCCCAGCATATCCTCGGATACGCCAAGCTCCATGCTTCGTCCCAGGAAACGTACCTTACTGTTGGACAGGTTGATACCGGTTGCGCTTTCAAATAACTGTACCAGCGCATCGCTTCCGTTGATTTCCAGTACCTTACAACGTCTGATTTCACCGCTTGCCAGCTCGATTTCTCCCAGCTCATCGTAAGATACATTTTCTACACCGCGCACCAGCATCAATGGGCCGGCAACTTCTTGTATGGTTCTATATTCTTTTGGCATTTAGAAGTCCTCCTTCCCAAATGTATTTGCGATTTCCGTATGAAGCTCATTCATGATCTTCTCATATTCTTCTTCGATCTGATCTTCATGCGTATATTTGTAACGTCCGATTCGTTCGCGGACATTCAGATTAATCAGCTCTCTTAACGGGGCCTCCTTCTTCAGCGCCTCTACTGCCCCGTCATAATAAGCCAGTACCAGCTTCATCATCAGATACTGCTTTCTAAGAGAGGTATAAGTGTCGATCTCATGGAAGGAGTTCTGATGCAGGAAGTCCTCACGGATCGATCTTGCTGCCTCCATCTTCAGACGGTCAGACGGTGAAAGTGCATCCATACCTACCATCTTAACAATTTCATCCAGCTCTGCTTCTTCCTGCAGAAGGCTCATCATTCTTTGACGATCGTTCATCCAGTCTTCGGCAACCTTCTCATTGAACCAGCCTTCCATATCCTGTACATACAGGGAATAACTGTTCAGCCAGTTGATCGCCGGGAAGTGTCTCTTATATGCCAGCGCGGAATCCAGTCCCCAGAATACCTTAACGATCCGCAGGGTTGCCTGGGACACCGGTTCAGAAATATCACCACCCGGAGGAGATACCGCTCCGATAACAGAAAGCGCACCCTCCCTCTTGTCTTTACCAAGAGAAATGACGTGTCCTGCCCTTTCATAGAACTGCGCCAGACGGGATGCCAGATATGCCGGGTAACCTTCTTCACCAGGCATTTCCTCCAGACGTCCGGACATTTCACGGAGTGCCTCTGCCCAACGGGAAGTAGAGTCTGCCATCAGCGCTACGGAATATCCCATATCACGGAAATATTCAGCAATGGTAATACCTGTATAAATAGATGCTTCACGCGCAGCAACCGGCATATCGGAAGTATTCGCAATCAGAACCGTACGTTCCATCAAAGATTCCCCTGTCTTCGGGTCTTTCAGTTCCGGGAACTCGTTCAATACGTCTGTCATCTCATTTCCACGCTCACCGCATCCGATATAAACTACAATGTCAGCCTCTGCCCACTTTGCAAGCTGATGCTGGATCACTGTCTTGCCGCTTCCGAACGGTCCCGGCACGGCTGCAACACCACCCTTTGCAATCGGGAAAAAGGTATCAATAACACGCTGTCCTGTTACCAGCGGCATTCTCGGCGGCAATTTCTTTACATATGGACGTCCTTTACGAACCGGCCATTTCTGCATCATGGTCAGTTCCTTATCACCATTCGGTGTGGAGAGTACGGCTACTGTCTCTTCTACGGTAAAGGAGCCTGCTTTAATCTCCTTGATCGTTCCTTTTACTCCTGGCGGAACCATAATCTTCTGCTGTACGACGATGGTTTCCTGTACAGTACCTAATATATCTCCTTCTTCCACTTCATCTCCGACCTTTGCCACCGGGACGAATTCCCACTTCAGGTCACGTTTCAGAGATGGTACTTCTACCCCTCGTTTCAGGCTGTTGCCGCCTGTTACCTTCATAATATCATCGAGCGGACGCTGAATTCCATCGTAGATGCTGGCGATCAGACCGGGTCCAAGTTCTACGGACATTGGTACACCCATAGACTCTACCGGTTCACCCGGTCCCAGTCCTGAAGTCTCTTCATATACCTGTACGGAAGCTTCATCTCCGTGCATCTCGATGATTTCACCGATCAGTCGCTGATTGCTTACACGTACCACGTCAAACATGTTAGCGTCGCGCATTCCTTCAGCGATAACCAGCGGTCCTGCCACTTTTTTTATCATTCCTCTGCTCATTTGGACAAATCACCCACTTTCTTAATCATCACCAAATAGAATATCGGAGCCAACAGCCTGTTCTACGAACTGTTTTACGCTTCGTACGCCGTCGCCCGTATTACCGGATACACCCGGAATCTGGATGATCGCCGGTAATTTTTCCAGACGGTATTTATCTATTTCGTGTGCTAAAACAGCTGCCAGAGACTCCGTGATATAGATCACGGCATATCCGCCCCCGGCGAGCTTATGAAGTTGTTTTTCTGCCTCCTCCGGTTCCGACACAGGAAATGTGTCAAGACCCAGTGCGGCAAAACCGTAGATACTGTCGTAATCGCCAATAACTGCAATCTTATACATACATCTCCCTTACCCTTTCCCGGATGGATTCTTCCGGCAGTTCATTTAATTTGCCGGTCAGAATAATTCTTACCGTTTTTATTTCATTTTCCCGTGCCAGTACATAGGCTACGAGAGGTCCTACCGTAAATGGATTATGAATCTGCGGCCGGATCGTTTCGATAATCCGGTTATCGCACCAGCATTCAAATGCGGACGGAGATTCCTTCAGTGCCTCTGCACCGCCTGCATAGACGGTTCCGGCAAGGTATTCCTGGATTGCATCCATTCCGCTAAGTGCCGCACGTGACAGAGCTTCGATATTCAGGCTGTCACATGGTGCCATTGCCTTTTTCATAAATTCCAGTGATTTTGCGGTCTTCTGAGAACGCACTGCAATCTTGATATCCGCCACGGCAACGGTGGACTCCGCATAGTCACGGATGATCTCGTCCTTTGCCTTTTTACCGGCTTCATAGATCGCCGTAAGAGCTGCTTTGTCAATCATAATATCACAAAGCTGCCCGTCCCTTGTATGAAGGAGCGTCTCATACGCTTCCTGCGCCACTCCGGACATGAATGCCGGGAGCCTTGAGAAATCCTTGGATTTCACAATTTCCAGCATCTCCTCTCCTGAGATGGCTGTATCCTGAATGAAGATGTTCGGATTGGTTTCTTCGGTGGTCACCTCTTTGATCGCCGCCTTCAGATTGTGGAACAGATCCGGATAAGACAGTACGTCGAATACCGACATATCCTTCACCAGCTCCCGTACCGTTTCCCATGTCTTCTCACGTTCCCGTGTCAGGATAGCTTCTGCATTCATCGGTGTATCGTTATCTCCCCAGCCCTTTTCACTTAAAAACTGCAGACACTGCTCTTCCGTTCTGCATGCCATAAGCTGTTCAATCACAGCCCGGGAAAATAAAGACACCTCCATTGCTCTGATCCGCGCAACCGCATAGGTATACTGCATATCTGATGCCATAGCTATAGTCCTCCTTTTCGCGGAAATGCGCTTTTATGAAAATAATACTTTCTGAACCTGATCCTGTAATTCATCCCTCTTAGAATCAAACAACGCCCGGAAGGAACAGTTCTCTTCGATTCCGCCATAAGCTATCACAAAGCCGCCTTCCATTTGTTTTGTTTCGCTGGAAATCCTCAGGCTCCCGCCTTTTTCGGATGCGATCTCCGCAACCGCTTCTGCAAAACCGGACGGCAGTCTCTTCAGGTCCTTTTCCGAGAAATAAATTTCTCCGTCCTGCGGAAGTGCATAGGTACCTATCATCTTTTTGATGGTATCGAAATATTCTGCCTCTTCTTTCCCGCAGAATGCCTGATACGCTTTTTCAATCACAGCAGAAATGATTTCCTGTTTCGTCTGAAGCAGTGCAGTTCTTCTTTTTAAATCAAGAGAGGATTTCACCCGCTCTTCATAATTTTTCACATCCGTCTCACTCTTCTGTGCAGCTTCGGCAGCGGCCTTTGCAGCCTCCTCCTTCGCTTTTTCCAGAATTGCAGCGGCATTCGTCTCTGCTGCTTCCAGCTTCATTTTTGCGGAGTTGTTCGCCTCTTCCATGATCTGGTTTGTAATTTTGTCTAATCCAGCCATTCTTGAACTCTCCTTTTGATTATTCTTTATCAGTTACTGTCTTCCGCTTTCCTTATACCGGAATAGCGTTGATTGCCAGAATAGAAATCAAAAGTGCAAGAATTGCATAGGTCTCAACCATTGCCGGGAAAAGCATTGCTTTACCGAACTGTTCCGGTTTCTTAGCAACGATTCCAATAGAAGCAACGGATGTTCTTCCCTGATGTCTTGCAGAAACAAGACCTACCACTGCGATCGGCAGACAAGCTGCGAAGATCAGAAGTCCTGTTGTTACGGAAAGATCTGCCGGTGATCCGCCTAAAAGACCGATCTTTGATAAAGCGATGAATGCTACCAGAAGTCCGTAAATACCCTGTGTACCAGGAAGCAGCTGTAAGATCAATACCTTAGCAAACTTGTTCGGGTCTTCTGTCACAACACCTGCGGCAGCCTGACCTGCCACACCTACACCATATGCGGAACCCATACCTGCAAAAATAACTGCTGCAGCTGCTCCTGCCAATGCCCATACTATTCCACTCATAATCTTGTATCCTCCTTAATATCTACATATTTTGTATTTTCTTTAAATGGGTTAAATTCACGTCCTCCGCCTTCGTAGAACTTGCCGAAAAATTCTACATACTGAAGACGGCAGGTGTGTACATATGCCCCCAGCACATTGATCGCCAGATTGAATACATGGCCAATGATAAATACGACAATAAATAAAATGACGCCGACGATTCCGCCTCCCAGCATACTGCCCATCTGGTTGATAACAGAAGCGATAACTCCTGTTGCAAGTCCCAGTGCCAGAAGTCTGGAATAGGATAATACGTCGCTTAACCATCCGGTTACGTTATACAGGTCATAAGCCCCCAGTGCAATCCGCAAAAGAGGATTCTTATTTGCTCTTCCGGACATCAGCAGAATACCGACTGCACCACCGATTGCAAGTACCTTAGCCAGAGTATTCACTGCTGCCGGGAATACAATATTCATCTGGGAAATGGACCGGAATAATTCTGATGGAAGCAACATCATAATCAGACCGGTTAACATCATAAGCCAGAATACCACGTCGCAGATGAGATCCACGTACCGTTTATCTCTGACACACATATATCCCTTCAGTATCAGACCTGTATACAGGTGAATCACACCAAACAGCATAGAGTAGATCAACAGCTTCATCGGATCATCCAGCGGCGCAAACCATACCGGATCCAGACCAACTTCGTGTCCGAAAAAGGTTCTGGATATCACATTGATGGCATCTCCGAAATATCCTCCCAGCAGAATTCCCCATACCATGGTAGAAAGTCCGCAATACATAAACATCCGGATTGATTTCTGCATATTCTCTGCCATGCGCGGGAACTTTTTCAGCACGATCGCGCAGGCCAGGAAAATAATAAATCCATATGCCGCATCGGAAAGCATCAGTCCAAACAGGAATATATAGAAGAAAAACATGACTTTGGATGGGTCGAATTCGCCCTTTCCCGGAAGTCCGAAGGATGCTACAATTCCCTCCATCGTTCCTGCCAGTTTTCCGTTCTCAAGCAGCACCGGCACGTCTTCCTCCTCACTTACCTCTTCCAGTTCGACTGACAGACTGTATTTCTGTTCCAGCTTATCCTCCAGTCCTTTCGCCTTCTTTTTCGGCACATACCCTGTAATAAAGAATGTCCTTCCGGACTGCGGTATTCTGGAAAGGACCTCGTACTTCTGCGCACGGATCCGAAAATAATCTGAAAATACTCTCAGCTCTTCCCGTCTGTCTGCAAAGGTACGTATCTCATCCTCTGTTCGTGCAATCTTCTGCCGCAGCTCTGCGATCTCTGCATCCAGCTTCTCCAGCTGTCTGGCCGGCACTTCCGATACATTCTGGGACGGTCTTGCAAATCCCAGCGTACGCAGCGCCTCTTCCAGTGCTGCCGCGTTCTCTTTCAGACAGATAACTGCTACACAGGTCTGGTCTTTATCCACAGAAATAATCTGCAGATCTACCGCATCCAGATCCGGCACGTGCTCTGCGATCTTCTGATAGAGCTCCTCCAGCGGAAGCACGCTGCCGATACTGCCGATCAGTACAGCCGTTCTCTTCGTACCTCTGTAATTCAACGGTACATCCAGAGCAAGCCATGGAGTCAAAGATTCCTTCTGTGTCTCCAGCTTTACAATTCCGGCTTTACTTTCCGCAATCGCTTTCTTCAGTGCCATGATCTGATTCGTCTTCCGAAGGATCTCATCCCGGCGTTCTGCCACATTCAGATAGTTCGCCCGCTCAATCAGCTCTTTGCCTTCCAAAGACGCAAACATGGACTTTTTTTCAGGGCTGTATTCATCCAGCACCTCAAGAGCCTGATCCGCTGCATTTGCATTCTTTTCGAATGCCTGGCGGGATTCCAGAGTGTCCATTCTCATGAGCTCTTCATCCTGTACTGCGGAAGTATCAATTTCCAGTACGCCAAGTGACTGCAGATCCTCCAGTATTGCCTTACGATCTTTTTTCATTGCGCAGATACTGATTCTCTGCATCTGCAATACTGACATATGCCAATTCCTCCTTTCCTAATATTTTTCTCCTTTAGCCGCTTCTGTACAAATTGTATTTATTTTTGTACAATCCTGACGGCTAAAAAAATACAGCGGAGTTTAATACAACCCTTCGAGCACCTTCCCGACTGCCTGGCCCTCCTTCTCCGCTGCCATCTGCTTCAAAGCTGCAATTTCTTTTGCTGTTTCTGATTCGAACGACGCCTCCACAGAAGACGCCTTCTCTTTCGCCGCGCTCATGGCTTCTGCTGCCTGTGCACGAGCTTTCTCACGCTCTCGTTCCTTCAAAAGTTCCGCATCTTTTCTGGCCTGATGTTCCATCGCTTCAGCCTTCTCCTCAGCTGCTCTGACAATTTCTTCTGCCTTAGCCTCAGCTTCTTTTACTGCTTTGATTGTTTCCTGTAGCACACAATCACCACCCTTCGTATGTTTCATACTAACATGATTCCGATATGATTGCAATCAATTTAGGGAAATTTCATATTTAAAGCAGGCATTTATAGTATTTTTCTATAAACGCCCGCTCTTCTTTTGTATTATTATAACAATCATCAGATATTATTTTACCAGCTTAAATGATGCAGATTCCCTTCCAGATTCATCCCTTGAAAGTGATTCTGACGAAGCGCTTCATATAACACAATAGCAACCGAATTCCCCAGATTCAGGGAACGGATCTCTCCGATCATTGGAATACGGATACAATTTTTCTTATGCTCTACCAGAATCTCCTCCGGAATACCGGCGCTCTCTTTCCCGAACATAATATAACAGTCTGGCTCAAAATCTGCTTCCGTATACACTGTTTCCGCTTTTGTTGTTGCAAAATACATTTTTTCAGCTGCTGCGGGATTCTTTTCCAGAAAATCCTTATAATCAATATAGGTCGTTACATCGAGATCCTTCCAATAATCCATCCCGGCTCTTCGAAGCGCCTTTTCATTCAATCGAAAGCCCAGAGGCTCGATCAGATGCAGCCGTGTCCCCGTCGCTACGCATGTACGCCCGATATTCCCCGTGTTCGCCGGGATTTCCGGTTCCAGAAGTACAATATTAATCATGTTTTCTCTCTTTTTCCTTCCTGAGTGATACGATAAAGTGCTCCAGCCTTGCGAGTGCTTCTTTCAGATCCTCCAGAGAATATGCATAAGAAATTCTCAGGAAGCCTTCTCCACAATCGCCGAATGCAGTTCCGGGGACAACTGCCACCTTTTCTGCTTCCAGAAGCCTCATAGCGAACTCCTCCGAGGTCATACCGAACTCCTGAATGGAAGGGAATACGTAAAATGCACCGAAGGGCTCGAAGCATGGCAGACCGATCCGTTCAAATTCATGCATCAGAAAACGCCTTCTCTGATTATAAGCTGTCCGCATCTCCTGCACCTCATCCTCACAATGGCGCAGTCCTTCCACTGCTGCATACTGGCTGTTCGTAGGCGCACACATAATGGCAAACTGATGAATTTTCAGCATCTGTTCAATAATTGCAGCCGGCCCGCAGGTATAGCCAAGTCTCCATCCGGTCATGGCAAAGCCCTTCGAAAATCCATTGATCAGGATGGTTCTCTCCTTCATTCCCGGCAGGGATGCTATGGATACATGATTTCCCTGATAGGTCAGCTCAGAATAGATCTCATCAGAAATCACATATAAATCATGCTTTTCTATCAGTTCAGCGATCGGCTCCAGATCTTCTCTGCTCATAATCGATCCGGTTGGATTATTCGGGAACGGCAGAACCAGAATCTTGGTTTTGGGAGTCAGAGCTGCCTCTACCTCAGCCGCTGTCAGCTTAAACTGGTTCTCATTTTTCAGCGGAATAATCACCGGCACACCGCCCGCCAGAATCGTACAGGGCAGATAGGATACATAGCTTGGCTGCGGAATCAGTACTTCATCTCCTGGATCCAGCATAGCGCGCAGTGCAATATCGATGCCTTCACTGCCGCCGACAGTCACGATCACCTGATGCGCCGGGTCGTAGGATACCTGCACTTTTCGTTTCAAATATCTACAGATCTCTTCTTTTAATTCTTTCAGCCCCGCATTGGAAGTGTAAAATGTCCGCCCGCGTTCCAGTGAATAGATTCCTTCCTCACGGATTCTCCACGGTGTATCAAAATCAGGTTCTCCTACACCAAGAGAAATCGCATCCTCCATTTCATTCACGATGTCGAAGAATTTCCGGATACCGGACGGCTGTATACCAACAATAGTTTTAGATAATGGATTTCTCATTTAAAGACTCACCGGCATCCTTTCTTCTTTTTCTCTGCGTTCCATAATAGTTCCATGGTCTTTGTATTTCTTCAGAATAAAATGGGTTGTAGTGCTGACAACTTCATCAATCGGAGACAGCTTATCTGCTACAAACTGTGAAATCTCCATCAGCGTTTTTCCTTCTATGGTAATCAGGAAATCATATGCGCCGGATATCAGATATACGGAATTCACCTCCGGATAGTTATAGATTCTTTCTGCAATCCGCTCAAATCCTCTGTTTCTCTGCGGTGTTACACGCACCTCAATCAATGCGATCACAGACTGACTGTCCGTCTTTGTCCAGTCAATCAATGTATGGTATCCGCAGATAACACCTTCCTTTTCCATATCTGCGATCTCATTCAGTACGGTAACTTCATTCGTTCCCAGTAAAACGGCCAGCTCCTTCGGATCCACCTTACTGTTTTTTTCCATGTATTTTAAAATTTCTCTTCTCATTTTTATACTTCCTCCTTATTCCATACGGCGAAGCAGCCTGCCAGCGCTTCCGCCTGCGGACGTTCCAGATAACTGATCTCATCTCCGCGCATGATAATGCGGTCATTTCCTTCTTCCAGTCTTCCTATTACAGCAGCCGGGATCTTCCTCTCTTCCATCGCTTTTACCAGCTCGTGCCCGTCTTCTGCTGCCATCAGGATACAGCCTGCGCTCGTCATCTCGTATGGATTTACATGATAATATTCACAGATTTCTATGGTCTCCTGTCTCACCGGAATTGCTTTCAGTGACACCGTAAGACCTGCCTCCAGACTTTCAGCCAGCTTCCACAGAGCTGCGAGGATTCCCTCCTCCGACACCTGACGCATGGCTGCCACGCCCATATTCCGGGCAATCCGGATTTCTTCTATCGATGGTAAATACGCGCGCAGAGCAGCAGTCTGATTCAGGAAGGCCGGAACAAAGCGGCCGGATAATTCTTCTCTTCTCTCTTCCAGTATCCGCAATGTGCCTTCCATCCCCGCCCATTTTGTCAGAACCAGATCCCGGGCATTCTGTCCATACCTGATTCCTTCTGCCATTTCTGCACGCCTGCCGGCGCCAGCGGCCATCCCCGGCGGCATTTTTTCCGGCGGAACCTGCTCCTTTGGACATGCTGCGTCTGCTGCTGATCCGGTCGATGCCATGGATCCGACTGCCGTCACATGAACCATACTGCTTCGCATCACCGGCACTACTTCAGCCGCTGCATCCATCACCTGCACATCTGCACAGGCCGCCGCAGCCTCAATCGCTTCAACCATACTTTTTAAACGGGATTCGTATGCATATTCCGTCAAAAAGATCCTTACCATCACAGCCTCCGGCTGTGCACCTGCTGCTGCAAGGTCATTGACAGCTGCCATCAGGGCAAAATATCCCAGATCCTTTTGATTCCCATACCGGCTCGCTTCTGCAATCATGACATCCTTCCCATTCATAGAAATGCCATAACATACCCTTTCCGCAGAAAGATCCGGAAATATTCCCTGGTGCCTGTTCTTCAATTGTTTCTGTACCGTACGTTTCCGCATGGTTTCCGTAATCTTTCCTGGTTTCATACTTCTATCCTGCCTATTCTTCCATTTCTGTGCTTTCCGGCTCATTGTACCCACCGGCCTCTATCCGCTGTGCCTCAGCAATTGCCGCATCAATGGCATCCCGTTTCTGTGTGGATACGGCATTCCTTACCAGCGCCGCAGCCTCATCATTCGACGAGGATATTCCTACCGATACGATGTTCGGTGACATACTATAGTGGCTCTCGTTAATCACATCACGGCTGACCTCTTCACCATTCTCATAGACAATCTTCCATAGCTGTGCCGATTTCCCGGTATGTCCATAGCTGGTGATACCAATATATCCGATCACTTCCTCACAGGTACGATACTCATTTTCCGGCTCGATCGTTCCGAGCTCTTCACTTTCGAATTCTACACTGCGTCCCTCCGGACGGCTTTCCTTCCCATAGATCCGTACATACAGCCGCTCGTTCGTCACTTCACATTCTATGTAAACGGGTGCTTCTGTATTATTCTTAAATTTAAAATCTTTTATATCATCTGCAATCGCCGCATCCCTGGATGGGGAAACATAATCTACCGTCAGCGAATGCGGCTGCCTCTGGGTCACTTCCAGCTCTGCATACAGCACTGCATTATACAATGTTGTGGAAACCTGACAGATTCCTCCACCCATGGACTGCACGACAGCTCCATTCTCATAGGATCCGGCTTCTGTATAACCATTTTCCTCCGTATAAGGACGCATTGCCGCATCAGCGGAAAATTCTTCTCCCGGAAGCAGCACCGATCCGCTGATTCTCGCACTTCCTGTCTCTACATTCTGCACACGGGGTTCTCCACTTCCGCAATAAGTATAGAAGGAACCAAGCTCCGCATCAATGACAGCCAGCTGCTCCTTCGTAATCTCCGGCTGATCCTCTACTGAAACCACTGTTACGGAGCCGCCCTTTTTCTTCCATTTCTTATTCAGATATGTCTCGATCTTTTCCCGTGACTTCTTTGTATCGATTGTCCGCCCCGGCTGTTCTTCCGTAATAACGAAGCCGTCACCTTCCCGATGAATCTGCGCATTCTGAGCTTCCTGCTCAAATGGCAGACAGTATTCCTTTAAGGCTGCAGCCGCAGCCTCCTCTTCCAGCTCATAGGATACGGACAACTCTATTCCCTTCCGCTTTGCACGCCTGATCTGACGGCTGCGTTTCCAGACGCTTCCCTCTTTGCCTACTGCAACAGCCTCCCGGGCCAGCTTCTTTGGATCACGAATAGCAAATCCCATTCCGGAAAGCGGAACCTTCACTTCCGCATCCTCCACTTTCAGCGTCAGCTCATTCTTCCCGTACGTTTCCTGCAGTCGAAGAATGACCTGTTCCACCTGGTCAGCGGTCATACCGGAAATATCTTCCCCTTCGATGGAGACTCCTTCTGTCACCTGATCCGCCGGAAGCTTCCTGAGCTGATACATTTTCACAAAGGTCATGATCAAAAACACCATCAGAACACCTGCACAGATAACAATCCCGCGGCGGATCAGCTGTTTCCGTCTTCTGGCCCGTGCTCTTTTACTGCTTTTTCTTCTGTGATTTTTCCCCATAGTACCCAGCCTCTGTTCTCTCTTTTCCCTATTTGCAAAATTCTATATCAGAATAAATATGGCAATACCATTGTTAATATCATGGCTGCTATCATTATGATGACAATACCGGAAATGATACGACGCGTTTTTTTACTATACAGATTCATAAGCTCACCCCATTTCACTATTACCAGTTATTGTATACTCTTTTATCAGCTTTTGCAAGATTCCTTTGCCTTCCCACTCTTCTCTTTTTCCTGATATTCTTTACAGTATTTCTGCAGCCGGCATTCCCCGCACTTCGGTCCCCGGGCCGTACATACACTTCGTCCGAAAGTGATGATCTGAATATTATAGAGAATCCAGTGGTCCTTCGGCAGCTCCTTCATCAGATCCTGCTCTACCTTCTCCGGATCATCCTGCCTGGTAAGGCCAAGCCGTTTGGAAATCCTTTTTACATGGGTATCCACAACCACACTGGGATCATGGTAAATATTTCCACGGATCACATTCGCTGTCTTCCGTCCCACGCCTGCCAGTGAAGTCAGATCCACCAGCTCACGGGGTACTTCCCCTCCGAATTTATCCCTCACATCCCGCATGCAGGAAATAATATTTTTAGCCTTATTATGATAAAACCCGGTCGGCTTAATATCCTGCTCCAGCTCCTGTAAATCCGCTTCCGCAAATTTCTCAATAGTATCGTATTTCCGAAATAAATCCTTCGTCACAATATTGACTCTGGCATCCGTACACTGTGCGCTCAGCATCGTTGCAATCAGCAGCTGCCATGGTGTCTCGTAGTTCAAATAGCATTTATAATCTGTCCCGTACCATTCATCTAAAATGGCCAGAATCTCTAATGTCCGTTTCTTCATCTTCTCTCTCCCGTGCATCCTTTATTTCTTCTGTGCCGGATCACCGGCTGCAACCCGATATACTGCTGCCTGATGGTTCAGTGGACTACGGTTCTGATAGTCAAACAGCAGATACAGCTCTTCCTGCACCAGATGTGTAAACCGTTCCACATGCGTCATTCTTCGAAGCTGTCTGGTATCATACCCGGTATAGTCCTTCAGATACTGCCGTTCCTCAGCTTCCGTATCATAGAATTCTCTGAGCCATTCTTTCTCTACCGTATACGCTCCGGCAAAATCCGGTCTGTTCTTTGCGTTTTCCCGCAAATAATAATCCAGTGTCAGAAGCTCCCGGTATCGTTCATAGTCTCCGGATACTCTTTCTCCAATGAAGGCTAATAACAGCTCATACCTCGTTACTCTGGAGTGGCTGACCTGCGTCAGGGTATGGGCTTCATAATAATCCCGCAGTTCTTCGTACATTCGGAACGGAGAGACAAACTCCTCCACCAGCTTCTCCAGTGTATAACCGAACTGGCCGCTGTTATAATACGCCTCCACCATCTCTTCCACACCCTTTAACCGGATGATATCCGAATAAGGAAGCCATCTGGTATACAGCACCTCATATGGCGGCCTGTCCTGGCAGATCAGCCCGTACTCTTCCTTCCGCTGCTCCATTTCTGAGCCCTTTAATACCTTCAGAAAGCCCAGCTGCAGCTGCTCCGGTCTGAGCGCATAGACCTCATCAAAGGATCTGCCGAAGCTCTCATAATCTTCATAAGGAAGTCCGGCTATCAGATCCAGGTGCTGGTGAACATTTTCCATCTGATTCAGCCTTTTCACTGTATCTGCCACCTTATCGAACCGCATCGTCCGCCGTATCTCACGTATCGTCTCCGGGTTCGTAGACTGCACACCAATCTCCAGCTGAATCAGCCCCGGCCGCATGGACGCAATCAGTTCCAGCTCTTCCTCATTCAGAAGGTCCGCCGAGATCTCAAAATGGAAATTGGTAATGCCATTATCATGCTCCTTCAGATACTGCCAGACCGCCAGAGCATGCTCGTGCCTGCAATTAAAGGTACGATCCACAAACTTCACCTGCGGTACCTTATGATCCAGAAAGAACTGCAGCTCCCTTTTCACCAGCTCCAGGCCCCTGAACCGCAGGCACTTGTCAACCGATGACAGGCAGTAACTGCACCGGAACGGACATCCGCGGCTGGATTCGTAATACAGAATCTTATTTCGAAATAACTCCAGATCTTCATATATAAAGGGCACCCGGCTTAAATCCATCACCGGACGCCAGGGATTCTCTGCAATCGTTCCATCTGCAGCCCGCCAGGTGATTCCTTCGATAGCATCAGGACTTCTTTCAAAGTTCAGCTTCTCCCCATCGCTCCAGTACTCCAGAAGTGCGAGAAACGTCTCTTCTCCTTCCCCCTTCATCACACCGGATGCCTCCGGATAACGCAGAAGAAATTCCCTGCTGTCATAGGAAACCTCCGGACCGCCTGCCCAGATACGGGTATCCGGCAGTACCTTCCGAAGCTCACGGATCAGCTTGCCGACCAGCTCAATATTCCAGATATAACAGGAAAAGCAGAGCAGATCCGGCCCCTGGCGATATAGATCCATCAGGATCTCTTCCAATGGCTGATTGATCGTATACTCTGCAATTCTTATCTTCTCCCGATATGGCTTCGCATACGCCCGCAGGCTGTATACGGCCAGGTTAGAATGAATGTATTTCGCATTTATAGCAGCTAACAAGATCCTCATACTGCACCTTCCTCTATTTTTTCTTGTATCTTATAGGATACCACAGAGAACAGGTGTTCACAAGCCCCCGAAAACTAAAATCCCTCCGATTTCTTCACAATATAGATCGGGCGCCGTTTATTTTCCATATAATCTTTGGAAATGTATTCTCCCAGGATAGAAATAAACAGCATCTGGATACCATTCAGGAACAGAATCAGACATACAATGGTGGTAAATCCGCTGACATCATTTCCAAATAAAATGGTATTCATAGCAATATATACTCCCATTGCTGCGGAAATCAGAAACAGAATCACCCCCGCAGCCCCTGCCAATGACACCGGCGCCGTAGAGAAGGAAAAGATACCGTCCAGCGCATAGCGGAACAGACTGAACAGGCTCCATTTCGTTTCGCCTGCCGCCCGCTCCACATTATGAAAGGGAATCCATTTCGTCTCAAAACCTACAAAGGAAAAAATGCCTTTCATATATCGGTTATATTCCTTTACCTGCAAAATGGAATCCACCATGTTCCGTTTCATCATCCGGAAATCACCGGCGCCGTCATCCATCTCCAGATGACACATCCGCTTCATCACCTGATAAAACTTTCGGGATAAAAAGCTGCGGAACTTCTTCTCGCCCTCCCGGTCCTCACGAAAGCCGGCACAGCAGTCGTATCCTTCTGTTTTCAGGACGTGGTACATCTCCGGGAGCAGTGTCGGCGGATGCTGCAGATCTGCATCCATCAGGACACAGTAATCACCGGATGCATTTTGAAGCCCCGCATACATCGCCGCCTCTTTTCCAAAATTTCTGGAAAA
>DNJM01000074.1:18480-18751 GCA_003489085.1 Lachnospiraceae bacterium | reverse complement strand
CATGCTGATCCGGATATCCGGGGTACATGACGACTGGGTAGTAGGAGAGCTCTCTTTAGAGCAGATCAGAAAGCTTTGCCGGGCCGTAAAGCAATACCGCACGGAGATCATAGGAACGAATTCCTTCGATCAGGCACAGGTCTGCGCCGGCGGGGCAGCAACAGTTGAGATAGACGCGGATACGATGGAATCCAGGCTTTGCCCGGGCTTATATTTTTCCGGAGAGATCGTGGATGTGGATGGGAAATGCGGCGGCTATAATCTGCAGTGG
>DNJM01000074.1:15372-18226 GCA_003489085.1 Lachnospiraceae bacterium | reverse complement strand
CGGCGGCTATAATCTGCAGTGGGCCTGGACCAGCGGATATGTGGCAGGCTATGCGGCAGCAGCCGCCATACGAAAGGGAGAACGGTTATGATTCGGATCAGTCAGTTAAAGCTTCCGGTGACGCATACACCGGAGGAGCTTAAGAAAAAAGCAGAAAAAGCACTGCCGGGCAGGCATGTCATGATCCGGTCCCTGCGGATTGTCCGGCAGTCTCTGGACGCCCGCAGGAAACCGGAACTCTTTTACGTCTATACGATAGATGTGGAAGTAGAAAATGAAAAACAGATTCTGAAGCAGGTAAAGGGGAACACCATTTCCCCGGCTCCGCAAAAGAACTATCGCTTTCCAGCGTCAGGGACAGAGATGCTTTCCCACCGCCCGGTAGTAGTAGGCTGCGGCCCGGCCGGACTTTTCTGTGCCTACGAGCTGGCACTGCATGGCTATCGCCCCGTGGTCATTGAGCAGGGAGCACCGGTAGAAGAACGGCAGAAGGATGTAGAGGCCTTCTGGACATCCGGAAGGCTGGATCCGTATTCCAATGTTCAGTTCGGAGAGGGAGGTGCCGGTACATTTTCAGATGGGAAGCTGAATACACTGGTCAAGGATCCTGTCGGAAGAAATCAGGAGGTACTTCGTCTATTTGTCGAACATGGTGCGCCGGAAGACATTCTCTATGTCAATAAGCCGCACATCGGAACGGATCTTCTGATGTCTGTGATTCGAAATATGCGGGAATCCATCCTGAGAGCGGGAGGGAATATATATTTTTATACCTGTATGACAGAAATTGACATAAAAGATGGCCGTGTCTCTGGTATAATCATATAGAACAGGAAGTCCGGGGAAATCCATACCATACGAACAGATGCTCTGGTGCTGGCACCGGGGCACAGCTCGCGGGAAACCTTTCATATGCTGTCGGAAAAAGGCGTTCATATGGAAGCGAAGGCATTTGCCGTAGGCGTCCGTACGGAACACAGGCAGGAATGGATTGATGCATCCCAATATGGAAAACAGCCGGAGCGAGTAAAAAGTGTACTTCCGGCTGCATCCTATAAGCTGGCAGAAACACTGGAAAACGGACATGGTATTTATTCCTTCTGTATGTGTCCGGGCGGCTATGTGGTCAATGCTTCTTCGGAAGAAGGAAGACTTGCTGTAAATGGTATGAGCTACCATGACCGTGCCGGAGAAAATGCAAACAGTGCCATTGTAGTAACCATTTCGCCCGATGAGTATGGCGATGGCTCCGCCCTGTCCGGCGTCGCCTTTCAAAGAGAGCTGGAAGAAAGAGCATATCAGGCCGGGAAAGGGAAGATTCCGGTAGAAAGGTTCTCTGACTTTGAAGCGTATACCGGACCGAAGCAGCAGAAAGAAGGGTTCCTGGTTCATCCTCAGATGAAAGGGGACTATGTATATGCAGATGTCAGAGGCATCTTTCCGGACTGGCTGGGAGAATCCATTGTCGAAGGGATGCATGCCTTTGGCAGAAAAATCAAGGGCTTTGACCATCCGGATACGCTTTTGTCAGGTGTAGAGAGCCGGACTTCATCACCGGTCAGAATTCCCAGAGGGGAGACGATGGAGCACCAGGTGCAGGGGCTGTATCCCTGTGGTGAGGGTGCCGGTTATGCCGGAGGCATCACCTCTGCAGCCATGGATGGGCTGAAAACTGCGGAGGCAATTGCCGCAAAATATGCTCCGTTTACCGATGGGATTTAAGAAAAAATTAATTGAGAAAGTTCTATACACTGTTTTTAAAATATGCTAGAATGATTACAGTTTGTGAAAGAGTAAGAATTGAGGTGGAGTACAGATGAGAGGTGCAGGAAGCAAGAATTCGTGGGCTTTATTTTTGATTCTGCTGACAGGAATTGTCCTCGGTGGTTTCATTGGCATGCTGGCTGCAAATGTCCCGGCGCTCAGCTGGCTGTCCTATGGGCAGGCATTTGGTTTTAAAGACCCGATTGTCTTAAATCTTGGTATTCTGGTATTAACTTTTGGACTGAGTATTAATATCAACATTGCGAGCATCATCGGCATGATTATATCTATTATTATTTATCGCTTCTTATAACATCTGTTATGTCACTGGGCGTCTACAAAAGAAAATGAATCCGACAGGTACGATTAAGGACATGTTGAAAGAAGAACGGCCTTATGAGAAATGTGAAAGGTATGGGGCGGAGCATCTGACAGATATTGAGCTGCTGGCAGTGTTTCTCCGTTCCGGTACCAAAGGGGAGAATTCACTGGCAGTCGCAAAAGAGCTGTTATATCCGGCGCATGGCAGTCCGGGTATTATTAATATCCACCGCTATACGATGGAGCAGCTTCTTCAGATTCATGGAATCGGCAAAGTAAAAGCGATTCAGATCCGGTGCTTATCCGAACTTGCAAAGCGGCTTTCGAGGGCCGAGGCTGTCAAAGGATTATGTTTTGACCGCCCGGAGTCAATTGCAAATTACTATATGGAAGATATGCGTCATCATGGACAGGAGATTCTGAAGCTGCTGATGCTGAATACGAAATCCAGGCTGATCGGGGAAACGATGATTTCCAAAGGAACGGTCAACGCGGCAGTGATCTCGCCGAGAGAGCTTCTGATTGAAGCTCTGCAGAAGAATGCGGTATCGATCATTCTTATGCATAATCATCCGAGCGGAGATCCGACTCCAAGCAGGGAGGATATCCTGATTACCCGGCGGGTAAAGGAAGCGGGAGCGCTGATCGGCATCGAACTTCTGGATCATATTGTAATCGGCAACCACAGTTATGTGAGCTTTGCCGAAAAGGGACTATTATAATTTCTGTTTACAAAACGATAGGTGGATGAAAAAGAATGAAAGCAAAA
>DNJM01000074.1:8412-15050 GCA_003489085.1 Lachnospiraceae bacterium | reverse complement strand
CGTATCCAGTAAATACTGGCTGTTAATTCTGTGTCTGATCTGCGCGGCACTGATGGGACTGTCTCTGCTGTCAGATAAGGCAGCAGGTCCGTTCCGGTTTATTGCCGGCTATACGGTGGTTCCGATGCAGAAAGGAATCAATACGGTAGGGGTCTGGCTCAGCGACCTGACCGAGAATTTCGAGACGTTGGAAGAGGTACGGGCAGAAAATGAAGAGCTGCGCGCCCAGCTGGATGCGCTGACCATGGAGAGAAACAGCCTGCAGCAGCAGCAATCGGAGCTGGAGCGTCTCCGTGAGCTTTACAAGCTGGATCAGGATTACTCTGATTATGAGAAGGTCGGTGCAAGAGTGATTGCAAACAGCGGAAGCAACTGGTTCAATTCCTTTACAATCGATAAAGGCAGTAAAGACGGAATCCGGGTGGATATGAATGTCATTGCAGGCAGCGGCCTGGTTGGAATCGTGACCAGTGTGGGAGACAACTGGGCGGAGGTACGTTCCATCATTGATGATGAAAGTACCGTCAGTGCCATGATGCTTTCTACCTCCGATAACTGTTTTGTAAATGGAGATCTGAAGCTGATGAATGATGGAAGAATCCGTTTTGAACGGCTTCCGAATAATAATAATGAGATCGCTGTAGGAGAATATGTGGTTACCTCGGCCATCAGCAGCCGCTATGTGCAGGGAATTCTGATCGGATACGTGGATTCGATCGAAGAGGATTCCAATAATCTGACCCGCTCCGGCTATCTCACGCCTGCTGTGGATTTCCAGCATCTTCAGGAGGTGCTGGTGATCTTAAAGACCAAGCAGGACCTGACCGGTAAGCAGACAGAAGACTGATAAGGGAAGAAGGAAAAAGCTATGAAACGTAAAGTCATAACAGCACTTTTTATCATTGCATTCTTTCTGCTGCAGTCCACTGTATTCCAGAAGCTGGAGTTTGCTTCGATCGCACCGAATCTGATGATCATCCTGACTTCTTCCTTTGGATTTATGAGGGGAAAAAAGGAAGGAATGCTGGTCGGATTTTTCTCGGGCCTTCTGATGGATATTTTTTATGGTATCGGTCAGATAATCGGGTTTTACGCTTTGATTTATCTGCTGATCGGTTATGCCAATGGCTTTTTCAAACGGTTGTTTTTTGAGGAGGACATCCGCCTGCCGATCGGACTGATTTTCGGCAGTGAGCTGCTGTACGGACTGATAAACTACATCGCATTTTATATGATGCGAAGCAAGTTTGATTTCAAATACTATCTGAACCATATTATTTTTCCGGAGCTCGTCTACACTATTGTTGTAACTCTGGCGGTCTATCCGTTGATTCTTGCAGTCAACCGCCGACTGGAGGACGAAGAAAAAAGGAGTGCAAATAAATTTGTTTAATCGCATCAAAAGTACACTGAAGAGAATCATAGAATCCAGATTATGCGTTGTTATCGTTGCATTTTGTCTGCTGTTTTCCATTTTGGTCTACCGTGTGTTTGATCTGCAGATCGTAAATGGTCAGAACTATCTGGAGGATTATAAGCTGCTGATCCAGAAGACAAAGGAGCTGAAGGGAACACGGGGAAAGATTTATGACCGCAATGGAAAGGTTCTGGCAGATAATAAGCTTGCCTATTCGGTTACCATCGAAGATGATGGCTCTTTTGATGCCGATACCAGAGCGGAAAAGAATCAGGTGATTAATGAAACTATTACCAAAGTCATAGAGATTGTAGAAGAGAATGGAAACTCTGTGGTCGAGGATTTTGGTATAGTGATAAATACAGAGGGAGAATATGCCTATCGAGCGGCAGAAGGCACCACAAGACAACGGTTTATAGCGGATGTATTCGGAAAGCGGACGATTGATGAACTGTCTGCGGAGCAGTCTGGTGCATCTCCCCAGGAGATCATCGACTACCTGTGCGAGGATGATACCATTGGTTATGGAATTGATCAGAGTACGATGGATAAAACACTGGTTCTGAAACTGGTGACCGTAAGGTATGCCATGAATCTGAACAGCTATCAGAAATACATACCGGTGACGATTGCTTCCGATGTGAATACGAAGACGGTGGCTGCCATTGAGGAGCATAAAGATACACTTTATGGAATTGATGTGGCAGAAGATTCCCTTCGGACGTATCCGGACGGGGTCTATTTTGCACCATTGATCGGGTACACCGGAAAAATTTCACAGGAAGAATACAAATCGCTGAAAGATGTGGAAGGAACAGACTATTCACTGACTGACGTAGTCGGCAAGGCCGGTATTGAACAGACGATGGATCAGTATCTGCAGGGAAGCAAAGGCAAGGAAATTGTCTATGTAGACAATGTCGGAAAAGTCGTGGAGTCTCAGAAAGAGAAGTCCTCCAGCGCTGGTAATGATCTGTATCTGACCATTGATAAGGATCTGTCGATTGCGGCTTATCACATTATTGAGGAGAAGCTGGCAGGTATTCTGCTTACCAAGATTCAGAATGTGATGAATTATACCCCGGATCCCGAGGGAGATTCCAAGAATGTCATCATTCCGATTGATGATGTATACTTTGCATTGATTGACAATGGTGTGTTGGACATGGAACATTTTGCCAATGCGGATGCACAGGCAAATGAACAGGCGATGTATGCGCAGTTTTCGGCAAGGCAGGAAGCCATGCTGGCGGAAGTGATGGCACAGCTGTCCAATCCACAGGCACCGGCATATAAGGATCTGGGCACAAAGGAAATGCAGGCTTATATGAATTATATCGCTTCGGAGCTGTTGACTTCCAATACCGGGATACTTCAGACGGATAAGATCGATACCAATGATACGACCTATCAGGCATGGATAAAGGATGAAAGCATTAATCTGTATACGTATCTGAACTATGCGATTGCACAGAATTGGATCGACACATCCCGTTTACAGGAGTATATGTCCGGAAGTGGAAATTATTCCGATGCCAACGAAGTTTATCAGGGAATATTAAATTACCTGTCAGATAAGCTGAAAACGGATGATGGATTTTCCAAGCTGATTTATTGTTATATGATTAAAAACGGACTGATCTCCGGTAATCAGCTCTGTCTGGCTTTATTTGAACAGGGGGTGCTGGCAGCAGATGAGGCGGCGCAGGCGAACCTGGCAGCCGGCGGAAGTGCATATGATTTCATTCGTGCAAAGATTCAGACATTGGAGCTGACACCGGGAATGCTGGGACTGGAACCATGTACCGGATCCGTTGTCATTACGGATGTAAATACGGGTAATGTGCTGGCCTGTGTGTCTTATCCCGGGTATGACAATAATCGTCTGGCAAATACCATGGATACTTCTTATTACTATTTGCTGCAGACCAGCAATTCCAGACCATTTTATAATAAGGCGACCCAGGAGAGAACAGCACCCGGATCTACCTTTAAGATGGTATCTTCTGTCGCCGGGCTGACAGAAGGTGTCATCGATGGTGAAACCCGTCTTTCCTGCAGCGGCGTTTATAAGAATGTATTTCCGAATCCGAAGTGCTGGATCTATCCAAGTGCACATGGCTCTCTGAATGTTGTAAGAGCGATCAGTGAGTCCTGCAACGATTTCTTCTATGAAGTCGGATATCGCCTTGGTGTAACAAATGCAGCAAACGAAGAAACCGGTGAGACAGAAGAGAACTATTCCAGTGATGCCGGAATCGAAAAGCTGCGGATCTACGCGGAAAGCTTCGGCCTGGGAGAAAATTCGGGCATTGAGATACCGGAGTCGTCTCCGCGCATCTCCGATACGGATTCCGTTCGATCTGCCATTGGACAGGGTACCAACAACTATACGGTCAGCCAGCTGGCAAGATATGTGATGGCAGTGGCGAACCGGGGAAATGTATATCAGCTTACCGTTCTCGATAAGCTGCAGGATACGGATGGAAACCTGATTGAGGATTATACAAAAAATCTTACGAGACAGATTACGAATGTATCCGGAACCACATGGGATCTGGTACAGAATGGTATGGCATCCATGATACGGAATTCCTCTACTTTTTCAAAATTACGCTCGCTGGATTTTGAAATGGCGGGAAAAACCGGTACCGCACAGCAGAGCAAAACACATGGCGATCATGCCTTGTTCGTAGGATATGCACCGGTGGAAAATCCGGAAATCGCTCTGGCTGTCCGGATTGCAAATGGTTTCAGCTCCTCTTATGCAGCTGAGATCGGCCGTGATGTCACAGCCTATTATTATAACCTGCAGGATGCTTCAGAATTGATACATGGACAGGCATCCGAGCTTGGAACTGCGATTGCAGGAGATTAAATTCAAAGGAGGCTACAATTATGAAATCCTCCGTGATCATCAAAGGCAGCAGACACGGTGTACTTCTTCAGCTGAATCCGGAAATTCCGTTTACGGAGCTGAAGGAAGAGGTGCGGGAAAAATTCACCGCAGCTGCCAGATTTTTCAGGGAAGCAAAGATGGCCGTCCGGTTTGAAGGACGGATCTTAAGCGATACACAGGAGGAAGAACTGATAGAGGTAATTTCAGATGCAGCCGGACTGAATATCGTCTGTATTCTGGAAGACAGTGAATATACTGATGCAGCTTACCGCTGCGTAATTGATAAAAGCATTACGGATCTTGCCAAAAGAGACGGACAGTTTTACAAAGGAACACTGAAGAAACGTCAGATACTGGAATCTGAATCCAGCGTCGTGATTCTGGGAAATGTAGAATACGGTGCAAGGGTTGCAGCTAGAGGAAGTATCGTAGTTCTGGGACAGGTGGAGGGAAGCCTCCATGCCGGAATTGCAGGAGATGATGAGGCCTATATAGCTGGTCTTGTGATGATGCCGAAAAGTTTAAAGATAGCCGGTGTCAAACGAAATTTCCGCTATGAGGAAGAAGCGGACGAAAATCTTATAGTGTGTCCTAAGATTGCTGTTTTAAATGGCAGCAGAATTACACTCAACCCATTAACGGATTAGGACAGACGGCAAGGAGGAACAGGATGGGTGAAATTATTGTAGTAACATCAGGAAAAGGCGGCGTTGGAAAAACCACCACAACGGCCAATATCGGAATCGGACTGGCCGGACTTGGAAAGCATGTACTTGTGATCGATACAGATTTAGGGTTACGGAATCTGGATGTTGTCATGGGTCTGGAAAACCGGATTGTCTATAATCTGGTAGATGTCATTGAGGGAACCTGCAGACTGAAGCAGGCATTGATTCGCGATAAGCGATATGAGAATCTATATCTGCTCCCCTCAGCTCAGACGAAAGATAAATCAGCCGTATCACCGGAGCAGATGAGGAAGCTGACCTCTGAATTGAGGGATGAATATGACTATGTACTTCTGGACTGTCCGGCAGGAATTGAACAGGGATTTCAGAATGCTATCGCAGGAGCTGACCGGGCGATTGTGGTTACCACACCGGAAGTATCCGCCATTCGGGATGCAGATCGCATCATTGGGCTGCTGGAAGCCGGAAAAATGAAAAAGATCGAATTGCTGATCAATCGGATACGGATCGATATGGTAAAACGGGGTGATATGATGTCCATAGATGACGTCACGGAGATCCTGGCCATTCCACTTTTAGGTGCTGTTCCGGATGATGAGCAGGTTGTTATCGCAACAAACCAGGGAGATGCTGTTATCGGGGAGAATTCTCTGGCAGGACAGGCACTTCAGAATATCTGCCGGAGAATTGCAGGGGAGGAGGTCCCGTTTCTGGATCTGAATACTGCAAATGGTTTTTTTGCGAAACTGTCCCACCTGTTTAAGAAAAATTAGGGAGGGACGGGATGAAAAGAAGAGCTTCGGTTCCAATTGCAAGAGAACGCCTGAAGGTGCTTCTTGTATCTGATCGGATCAGCTGTACGGCAGGATCTCTTGAAAAAATGGAAAAGGAATTGTACAATGTAATATCGAAATATCTGGAAATTACAAAAGAGGAATTTGAAGTTCAGGTTACCCATACACACATACATATCAGAATTACAGGAGAAGAATTGTGAAGTTTACGAAAAACTATCATTTGAAAGATTATAAATTCAATCTGATTGTGCTGGTGCTTGCCATCTCCGTAATCGGAATTATGGCTGTCGGCAGTGCGCAGAAGTCCTCCCAGCAAAAACAGATCCTTGGTATCGTTCTGGGACTGATAGTGATGGTGGTGCTCTCGCTGATTGACTACAACTGGCTTTTGAAGTTTTACTGGCTGATGTATATCGTCAATATTTTGCTTCTGCTTGCCGTACGTTTCTTCGGAAAGGAAGTCAATGGTGCAAAGCGCTGGCTGGATCTTGGATTCACTACCTTCCAGCCTTCTGACCTGACGAAAATATTAATGATCCTGTTTTTTGCCAGGTTTCTGATGCTGCGGGAAGAAGAGTTTAAAAGGTGCAAAGGTCTGTTGAATAAAACACTCTGGCAGGCTGTTGCCCTGATTGCTCCATCACTTTATCTGATTCATAAGCAGCCGAATCTTTCCAATACGATCTGCATCGCAGCACTGTTCTGTGTTCTTCTGTATATGGGCGGTCTGCATTATCGCTTCATTGCAACCGTGCTGGTAATTATAATCCCGATTGCAGTTATTTTTCTCAGTATTGTGGTGCAGCCGGATCAGAAGCTGATCGAGCCGTATCAGC
>DNJM01000074.1:7791-8120 GCA_003489085.1 Lachnospiraceae bacterium | reverse complement strand
CGTATCAGCAGAAACGTATTCTTGCCTGGCTGGATCCGGAAAAGTATCAGGATGATGCCGGATACCAGCAGCGCAACTCCATCATGGCAATCGGTTCCGGTCAGCTGACCGGGAAAGGGCTGGATAATAATACAACCACTTCTGTTAAAAATGGAAACTTTATTTCTGAACCGCAGACAGATTTTATTTTTGCAATTATTGGTGAAGAATTGGGGTTTGTGGGTTGTTGTCTGGTCATAATTTTGCTATTATTAATAGTAATTGAATGCATACTAATCGGATTACGGACGCAAAACCTGTCGGGGCAGCTGATCTGCGGCGGGGTCGCG
>DNJM01000074.1:7268-7515 GCA_003489085.1 Lachnospiraceae bacterium | reverse complement strand
ATCTGCGGCGGGGTCGCCGCATTGATTGGTCTCCAGACCTTTATTAACATCAGTGTGGCAACCGGCATATTCCCCAATACAGGATTGTCCCTGCCATTTGTAAGTTATGGTCTGACATCCATCATTTGCCTGTATATGGGAATCGGATTGGTTTTGAATGTTGGACTGCAGCCCAAAAAATACTGATAAGGTAAGGAGAGAAGAAAAGGCATGAATATAGGATTGATTGCACATGATGCAAAAAAGA
>DNJM01000074.1:1497-7005 GCA_003489085.1 Lachnospiraceae bacterium | reverse complement strand
AAAGAAGCTGATGCAGAATTTCTGTATTGCATACAGAGGAAGTTTAAGCAAGCATAAGCTTTATGCAACCGGAACAACCGGCAGACTGATTGAAGAGGTTACGAATCTGTCCATTCACAAATATCTGGCAGGCCCATTAGGCGGTATGCAGCAGCTGGGTGCACAGATCGGGCAGAATGACATCGATGCTCTGATTTTTCTCAGAGATCCGTCTAATCCAAAGCCGAATGAACCGGATGTAAATGATGTTGTAAAATTATGTGATACGTATAATATTCCAATGGCTACCAATATTGCCACAGCGGAACTGATTATTCATGCTCTTGACAGAGGAGATTTAGACTGGCGTGAGATGTATAAATAAGAGATTCAGGCGAATATTCTGCCTTCTGCCATGCCTGCTGTTTCTATGCGGCTGTCAGAAGGAAGTGCCTCAGAACAGAATTGCAGAATATGAACAGAGTATTTATACGGAAGATCTGTACCGCAGCGAATTATTTGCGGATACCTTATGTGCCGCAGCGGAAGATATACCAAATGAGCTGATTCAGGAGGACGCGTCTCTGCATGGAGCCGCTCTTTTTGACGTGGAAAACAAAGAAGTGCTTTATGCATATCGAATGCATGAAAGGCTTTTCCCTGCCAGTACAACGAAGATACTGACTGCACTCATTGCAATTGAGCGCGGAAATCTGGACGATATAGTAAGGGTAAGCGAAAATGCGGTCAATATTCCTGCAGACTCTTCCAGGGCCTGGCTTTTGGCCGGAGATCAGCTTACATTGAGAGATCTGCTGTACGGACTGATGCTTCCCTCCGGAAATGATGCAGCTATTGCCATTGCAGAGCACATTGCCGGAGGCGTTGACTCCTTTACAGCACTTATGAATGAGAAAGCAAGGAGCCTGGGTGCAACGAATTCTCATTTTGCCAATCCGCATGGACTGGAAGATCCGAATCATTACACGACGGCTTATGATCTATATTTGATTCTGAATGCCTGCATCAAGGAAGAGACATTCCTGGAAATTATCGGTACTCCGCAGTACACGGCGTCCATTACCGATGCAGGAGGTACGGTCAGACAGGCCGGATGGAATCAAAGCAACTATTATACAGCAGGACGTACCGCAGCACCGGAACAGGTAGAGGTCATCGGCGGAAAAACCGGAACAACGGATGAAGCCGGTTCCTGTCTGGTTCTGCTCAGTCGGAATCAGGCCGGGAATCCCTATATCTCTATTGTTATGGGGGCAGCGTCCAAACCGGTATTATATCAGGATATGACTTCAATCCTGAGTGCTGTTCCTGCATCTTAAACGACTCAAAAAGGTCCACTGGACCTTTTTATCGCATGCTTGGCAATAGAAAAGAGGGGTGCGAAAAGCTGTGACCCCTCTTTTTCAGATGATGCCATCCGGTGACATGCTCCATGACATTGTCACTAGGCTTCCTGCATTCCCCGGATTCGTCCGAACAGGCTGATCAGATACAGACCGCAAAGTCCGACGATGGCATATATAATTCTGGAAAGTATGGACATATTTCCAAAAAGAAATGCAACCAGGTCCAGGTGGAAAATACCGATTAACAACCAGTTGACTGCCCCGATGATCACTATGGTAAGGGCCGTGTTATCGAACCATTTCATATGTTTTCCTCCTTTTGATATATATTGGTTAGTATATCCGTCCATACGGAAGTTATACAGCTGGAGAGGAAAATTTTACATGAGAGAAGAGCAGGCATATTACCGGATATATTCCGGATACTTAAAAGAAAAATATGGCGAAAAGGTCTATAAGCTTCCGGTGAACCTTCCGGTAACCTGTCCAAACCGGCTTGCTGGCGGGAATGGCTGCGCTTTTTGTGCAGAAAGCGGAACCGGATTCGAAGCACTGGAAAGCAGTGAAAGGGTAACCGAACAATTATTAAAAACCAAAGAGAAGATCACAAGAAAGTATAAGGCCAGAAAGTTTATTGCCTATTTTCAAAACTATACGAATACCTTTCTGCCTTTGGAACGCTTTCAAGGGTATTTGGAAGAAGCAGCATCTCTGCCGGATATTGTAGAAATTTCTGTTTCGACCAGGCCGGACTGCATCCGGGACAGCTATCTGGATGTACTGCAGGAAATTCATGAACGAACCGGGGTGGAAATTACTATTGAACTTGGCCTGCAGACGGCGAATTATCATACCCTCTATCGTATTGCAAGAGGACATGGGCTGGCAGAATATCTGGACAGCGTGCTAAGGATCAAACGGTATGGTTTCGAAATCTGTACCCATTTGATCCTGAATCTGCCGGGCGACACCCTGCAGGATAGTATCGAAACGGCCAAACTGGTATCGATACTGGAAACAAATATAGTTAAGCTGCATTCTCTTTACATCGCGAAAAACACGCGGTTGTCTAAAGAGTATGAAAATGGTACAATAACGATATGCTCAAAGGAAGAATATTTTTCCCGTGTAGAAGCTTTTCTTTCCTATCTGGATCCCAGTATTGTTGTGGAACGACTGTTTTCCAGAATTCCGGAAAAAGACGCACTGTTCTGCAACTGGCAGACGAGCTGGTGGAAGCTTAAGGATGAGCTGTTAGAAGATATGGAACAACAAGGAATATACCAGGGATGCCGGTTCTGCTATCGGAATGGTCCTGCCCTGGATCTGTTGGGAGGACAGCAGTTTGAGTGAAAATAAGAAAAAAGACTCCAATATACGTGTTTTTCATAAGCGCAGCCGTATGAATATCGGAATTGCCATATTCAGCATCATTTTTGTCTATCTGGTAGTTACCGTATTTACGTATCTGACCCAAAAAACGATAACCGAATATGAAGTACGAAAAGGTTCTATTTTAAAAGATAATTCCTATACCGGTCTGATCCTTCGGGAGGAACAGCTTGTGACGACCTCCGCTGCAGGCTATGTGAATTATTATGTGGACGAAGGCAGTAAAACAGCTGTCGGAAATAATGTCTATACGCTGTCGGATGAGACGATTGATCTGGAGGCAGATGGAAATGAGCAGGAGACAGGACTGACTGCAGACGAGACTGCGGGAATATTAATGCAGGCACAAAAATTTACTGAGAATTATACCAGCGACCGTTTTTATGATACCTATACCTTAAAAACAGCGGTAGAAAGTGTACTGCAAAGTAATACCGGACAGGGAAAGCTTGCCAGACTGAATACGCTTATTGATTCCGGAACGGTAACCGGCCTGAGTCTGTTTCAGTCACCGGATGACGGTGTTGTCGTTTACTCCATGGATGGCTATGAGAAGCTGACTAAAGAGCAGGTTACTATGAAGGACCTGACTAAGAAAGAATATCAGAAACAGGAATTTCAGAATAACCAGAAGGTGGCAGCGGGAGACCCTGTTTTCAAGCTGGTGACCAGTGAGTACTGGACAGTTGTCATTCCGATGACGGAAGAGACAGCAAAAACGCTGATGGAAGCGGAGAAGAAAAGTGTCCGTGTAAAATTTCTCAAAGACAATGAAAGCCTTCTCGCCGGACTTACGATCGAAGAAAGGGACGGAACATGGATGGCCTTTCTTTTCTTTGACAACTCTATGATCCGATATGTTTCAGACCGGTATGTGGATCTGGAGCTGGTTCTGGAGGATCAGACCGGCCTCAAAATTCCTAAAACTTCGGTGGTAGAAAAGAATTTCTATGTGGTTCCTTTGGAATATGTGACAGAAAGCGGCCAGTCATTGAATACCGGTGTACTTCGCTCCAGAACGGATAAAAAAGGAAATGAAACAACAGAATTTGTGACTTCAGCTGTTTACTATGTCGATGAGGAAAATGGACTGGCCTATCTGGATCCGGAGCAGTTCCGGGAAGGGGATATTCTTTTGAAACAGGATTCTCAGCAAAGCGTTACGATCCAGGAGACAGGAACACTGACCGGTGTCTACAATATTAATAAAGGGTATGCCGTTTTCAAACAGATCGATATTCTGTGCGAAAGCGATGAATACTATATTATTCGTTCCGGAAGCACGTATGGGCTTTCCAACTATGACCACATAGCATTGGACGGATCCTCCGTTAAAGAAAATGCAGTGGTATTTGAATAAGGAGTGTGATAAATATGCTTGAAAAAAACTTGCTGGAAGTGGAAAAAAGAGTACAGGCTGCCTGTGACAGGGCCGGCCGGAAGAGGGAAGAGGTGACACTGATTGCCGTCAGTAAAACACATCCTGCTTCCATGGTTCAGGAGGTATATGATCTTGGCATCCGTACCTTTGGTGAGAATAAGGTACAGGAGCTGTGTGAAAAAGAAGCAATTCTTCCGAAAGACATCCGGTGGCATATGATCGGACATCTGCAGCGAAACAAAGTAAAGCAGGTAGTCGGGAAAGCATGCCTGATCCATTCTGTGGATTCTCTGCGGCTGGCAGAGGCTATTGAAGCAGAAGCAGCGAAAAAAGACCTGACCGTAGATATCCTGCTGGAAGTCAATATGGCAGGCGAAGAGAGCAAATTCGGACTGACGCCGGAAGAGGTGCCGGATCTGGTCGACAAAGTGGCGGCATTTCCGCATCTTCATATAAAGGGGCTGATGACTATTGCGCCAAATGTAGAAAATCCAGAGGAGAACAGGGTGCATTTCGCAAATTTACGTAAATTATCTGTTGACATCGCCGCTAAAAAAGTTAATAATGTTAATGTGAGTATTCTCTCCATGGGTATGACAAATGATTATGAAGTCGCAATCGAAGAGGGAGCTACCATGATTCGTGTAGGTACAGGCATTTTCGGTAAGAGAGATTACGACATAACATAAGATAGGAGTGTATATATATAATGGGAGTATTAGATAAGTTTCTTGATATGATGAAGATAGGTGATGACGATTACGATGATAACGATGACTTCTTCGATGACGATGACGACCTTGATGACTATGACGATAAACCACGTAAGGGCGGCATGTTTAAGAAAGATAAGGATCTGGATGATGAGGATGATTTTGATGACGTGCCGACTGATAGGAACAAACCGGTAAGGAGTGCGGGAAATAAGGTCACACCGATGCGTCAGCCGGTAAGAAGAGCATCCGCTCCAAGTATGGAAGTATGCGTCATTAAGCCGAACTCCGTAGAGAATGCCAGAGATATTACAGAAACCCTGCTGGAAGGAAGAACGGTCATCCTGAACCTGGAAGGTCTGGATCTGGAGATTGCACAGCGGATTATTGACTTTACTTCCGGTGCGGCATTTGCTATTGATGGCAATCTGCAGAAGATTTCGAATTACATATTCCTGGTGACACCGACAAATGTAGAAATTTCCGGAGATCTGCAGGATCTTCTGAATTCTTCATTTGATGTTCCTTCTATCAAGAACAGATTCTAAAAGCGGTAATAATATGCAAAAAGAAGAACTTATGTTACAAAAGCGGCTGATAGAGCTGTCACGGACAGCTTATCAGCGCGGTATTCCGCTTTATTCGGATTTTTTGAATTTAAATGAACTGAATATTT
>DNJM01000074.1:0-1207 GCA_003489085.1 Lachnospiraceae bacterium | reverse complement strand
TTAAATGAACTGAATATTTTACATACCACACCAAAGAACCAGTTTGATGTTCCATACGAGGTATTTGGCGGATATGCATTTTCAGAGCGTCAGATGGCAGCATTTCTACCTGATGCTTTTTCTTTGTATCTGCAGACAGAAGGAGAAAAGCAGGCAGCTTATCCGATAGAAGTATTGCAGATTCGTCCGCTTCAAAAAAAATTTGCCGCACCAATGTCACATAGAGATTATCTGGGTGCGATACTGAATCTTGGAATTGAGAGGTGTAAGATTGGCGATATTCTCGCGGAACCGGAAGAGGCATACGTATTTGTAAAGGATACGATTGCCGACTATATCTGTGATCAGCTGACACGAGTACGGCACACCCCAGTACTGGCTGTCCGGACAGAGCTCTCTGCCTTTCAGTATCATCCGCGCTTTGAGGTGATCCGGGGATCAGTGGCATCCGTACGGCTGGATACACTGCTGGCCCTGGCATTCTCTGCTTCCCGCAGTAAGCTTACGGCATTGATTGAGGGAGGCAGGGTCTTTGTAAATGGAAAGCTGATTACATCCAATGGCTATCAGATTCATGAGCAGGATATTATATCTGTACGGGGACTGGGACGTTTTCGCTTTCTTGAAGTCGCCTCTACAACAAAAAAAGGCAGACTGTATGTGACAATTGAAAAATACATCTAACGGATGGGAAGGACAGACAGCGATGAAGCAAAGCAATTCAAAAATACTTTATATCGGCACCATATTGATGATTTTGGCTGCCGTAGCACTGGATCAGCTGACAAAATATCTGGCAGTGATCTATCTGAAAGGAAAGGATCCGTATGTGATATGGGAAGGAGTATTTGAACTACGATATCTGGAGAACAGAGGTGCTGCCTTCGGTATCCTTCAGAATCAAAAGTGGTTTTTTCTGGTATCCGGTATTCTGATTCTGCTGTTGGCCGGCTATATCTTCGTGCATATGCCGCATTTCGGGAAATTTATTCCCCTCCGTATTTCCTGTGTTTTTATTATGGCCGGTGCGATTGGAAACATGATTGACCGGATTGTTCACCAATATGTAATCGATTTCTTCTATTTCAGGCTGATTGATTTTCCGATTTTTAATGTAGCTGATATCTATGTGACAGTAACTACGGTGCTGATCCTGCTTCTGGTACTTTTTTATTATAAAGAGGAAGATCTGGAAGAGCTGTTTTCC
>DNJM01000115.1 GCA_003489085.1 Lachnospiraceae bacterium | reverse complement strand
AGTGACTGCCTGCGGGATTATATCCTGAGATATTTCGGAGAATACAAAGAGAACTACTGCGGAAACTGTACTAACTGCCGGAGTCATTTTGAAGAGAGGAATGTGACAGGTATTGCCAAAATCCTGCTAAAATGTATCCGGGACAGCCGGCAGCGGTATGGAATTAATGTGATTCTGGAAACGGTGCACGGCTCCGATACGGCGAAGGTACGGCAGTATCATATGGAAAATAATTCCTGTTATGGGGCCTTGAAGCAGGAAAATGTCGTAAAGCTCAGACAGGTAATGAATCATTTGCTGTTAAAGGGATATCTGGATACAACCAACGATGCTTATCGGATTCTGAAACTGACGGAGCATTCGGAACAGGTGCTTTCGGGAAAGGAAATGCTTCGGATGAAATTCCCGAAGGAGCAGAAAAAAGAGCCGGCGGCAAGGAAGTCCGGACGCGGCCGTGTGGAAGGAGCGTTTGTCCTTGGTGAAGAAGGACGGGCGCTTTTTGAACGGCTGCGTCATCTGCGGATGGATATTGCCAGAGAAGAAAAGGTTCCACCGTATATCGTGTGCACGGATAAGACACTGGTACATATGTGTCAGGTGAAACCCACAAATAAGCGGGAAATGCTGCAGGTATCCGGTATCGGTGAGCATAAATATGAAAAATACGGTGAACGCTTTCTGGAAGTCTGCAGAGAAGAAAGGACTTGTGTTACAACAAAAGAGCGAGTATAATATAATATCAGGCTGTTAGAAAGTGACAAAAGGATGAAAGATATGGCAATTCCGGTGAAACTGGAAGTATTTGAAGGTCCACTGGACCTTCTGCTTCATTTAATACATAAAAATAAAATTGATATTTACGATATTCCTATTGTGGAAATTACGAATCAGTATATGGAATACATTCGCGCCATGCGGGAAGCGGATCTGAATATCATGAGTGAATTTCTCATGATGGCTGCTACTTTGCTGGATATCAAGTGCAGAATGCTTCTTCCTAAGGAAGTAAATGAGGAAGGGGAAGAAGAGGATCCCAGACAGGAACTGGTAGAACAGCTGCTGCAGTATAAAATGTATAAATACATGTCCTATGAGCTGAAGGATCGTCAGATCGCCGGAGACAGGACATTATTCAAGACAGCAACGATACCGGAGGAGGTCAATGCCTATCAGGAACCAGTTGATCTGGATCTGTTGTTAAAGGATGTTACACTTTCCAGGCTGCACGTGGTGTTTCAGGATGTTATGAAACGGCAGGAGGAAAAGAGAGATCCGATCCGAAGTACATTTGGGAAGATTGAAAAGGAAGAGGTTACACTGGGGGAGAAGCTGGATTATGTGGAGCAGTATGCGAGGCTGCACGAGCATTTCAGTTTCCGGGAGCTTTTGCTCAGGCAGAGGTCGAAAATGCATATTATTGTGACATTTCTTGCCATTCTGGAGCTGATGAAGCTGGGAACGATTGTGATTGAGCAGGAAGAGATTTTCGGAGATATTCTGATCACTTCCCAGATAGCGTAACAGATATGGTGGCAGAATTTGAAATGACGGATAGAAAAGGATGGATAGAAATGGAACGAATCAAACTGGAGAGTGCAGTGGAAGCAATCCTTTTTGCCATGGGAGACTCGGTAGAACTGGATAAACTTGCACTGGCAATTGAACAGGACAGAGAAACGACCAGAAGGTTGATACATGATATGATGGACCGTTATGAGAAAGAGGATCGGGGGATTCATATCATTGAACTGGAAAATGCCTTTCAGCTTTGTACAAAAACGAATCTGTATGAGTATCTGATCCGCATTGCAAAGCAGCCGAAGCGGTACGTGCTGACAGATGTTCAGTTGGAAACCCTTTCGATTGTGGCTTATAAACAGCCGGTGACCAAGCTGGAGATTGAGAAGATCCGCGGTGTGAAATCCGATCATGCCATTAATAAGCTGATGGAATATGATCTGATCTGTGAGGTGGGGAGGCTGGATGCCCCCGGGAAACCGCATCTTTTTGGTACCACAGAGGAATTTCTGCGCCGGTTTGGTGTGCAGTCGCTGGAAGACCTGCCGACATTGAATCCGGAACAGGTAGAAGAAATGAAAAGTGAAGCAGAGGATGAGGTACAGCTGAAGTTAGATTTGTAACAAAAGAAAAGACTGGAGTGGATGAAAAATGAAGCAGCAGAATAAGGAAACGAATCTGGGAACGGATCCGGTCGGAAAGCTGTTATTTAAGTTGGCCCTGCCGGCTATTACGGCACAGATTGTAAATGTATTATATAATATGGTGGACAGGATGTATATCGGACATATTCCGGGAGTGGGTGCAACAGCACTTACTGGCGTCGGTGTATGTCTGCCCCTGATTATGCTGGTGTCTGCTTTTGCAGCCCTGATTGCCATGGGAGGGGCTCCGCAGTCCTCCATTATGCTTGGAAGAAAGGATGAGAAAACAGCTCAGAAGATACTGGGAAGCTGCACGACGATGATTTTCCTTTGCGGGATTTTGCTGACAGTTGTATTTTTGATTTTTGGAAAAAAGCTGCTGCTGCTGTTTGGCGCGAGTGAAAATACCCTTCCCTATGCACTGCAGTATATCCGGATCTATGCCTGCGGCACATTGTTTGTGCAGATATCGCTGGGGCTGAATGCCTTTATTACATCACAGGGCTTTGCTATGATCAGTATGCTCAGTGTGGTGATCGGTGCGGCAGCCAATATTATTCTGGATCCGATATTTATCTTTGGACTGCATATGGGAGTAAAAGGAGCAGCGCTGGCAACCATTCTTTCCCAGGCACTGTCTGCCGTCTGGATTGTGAAATTCCTGACCGGGAAGAAGACGATTCTGAGGATTCAGAGGAAGTACCTGAAGGTGGACTGGAAGATTTATCTTCCTTGTCTGGCACTGGGACTATCTCCATTTATCATGCAGTCTACGGAAAGCCTGATTGCCGTCTGCTTTAATACCTCCCTTTTGAAGTACGGAGGCGATATTGCGGTCGGGTCCATGACGATCCTGTCGAGTGTGATGCAGTTCTCCATGCTGCCGCTGCAGGGGCTGACACAGGGGGCACAGCCGATTGTCAGTTATAATTACGGAGCCGGAAATGGTGAACGTGTAAAAAAGGCATTTTTCATACTCCTGAAAGCATGCTGTATATATTCTACGGCTCTCTGGGCAATCGCTATCTTTGCCCCCAAAATATTCATAGGTATTTTTACGGCTGATGCAGAACTGACAACGTATACCGTGTCAAGTATTCGGATCTATATGTCCATGTCATTGATTTTTGGAATACAGATTGCCTGTCAGCAGACCTTTATCGCGGTGGGAAATGCGAAAACCTCTCTGTTTCTGGCAGTGCTTCGAAAGATCATTCTGCTGATTCCGCTGATTTATATTTTACCGATGATATTTGAAAATCAGGTGATGGCCGTTTTTCTGGCAGAACCGGTAGCAGATACATTGGCAGTGACGACAACAGCTGTTTTATTTACCATTCAGTTTAAAAAGACGCTAAAGGAGCTGGCATTGCGAAAGAGACCGGAGGCATAGCTGACATACTTTCCGCAGCTCCGGCATAAATTCTATCAAGAACCGTCTTCCACGAAAGGAAGCAGCAGGAAAGGAACACGGAGATTGATGGAATACACAGGAAAGAAAAAATATCACAGGCGAAGACAGTTCTTTCGGGCATGGACAATCGTTTTGAGTACGCTACTCCTGATAGGAAATAGTATTCTGTACGGGTACACTGCAGTGCAGGCGGAGGAAATACCGGAAGAGCTTTCGAATCTGCACGCCCAGTCGGCCGTCCTGATGGATGCGGACAGTGGGCGTGTTTTATTTGAAAAAAATGGATACGAACGGAGAGCCATGGCCAGTACAACGAAGATTATGACCTGTATTCTGGCTCTGGAGCGGGGAGATCTGAAGTCCATGGTTACCATATCGAAGCAGGCGGCTTCCCAGCCTAAGGTGCATCTGGGAATGACGGAGGGGCAGCAGTTTTTCCTGGAAGATCTGCTGTATTCACTGATGCTGGAATCACATAATGATTCCGCCTATGCAATTGCTGAGCACATAGGCGGCACAGTGGAAGAATTTGCCGGGATGATGAATCAGAAGGCACAGGAGATCGGATGCAGAAATACCTATTTTATTTCACCGAATGGACTGGATGCAGAGGATGAGAAGGGAAAGCATTCGACAACGGCAGAGGAACTGGCTCTTATCATGAGGTATTGTCTGAAGCAGTCAAGAGAGACAGAGGCTTTTCTTACGATTACCCGTACGGCATCCAGAAGCTTTACGGATGTGGAGGGAAAGCGGAGCTACTCCTGTCAGAACCATAATGCTTTTTTAAATATGATGGAAGGGGCACTGACCGGAAAAACCGGTTTTACGACAGATGCCGGCTATTGCTATATTGGCGCATTATCACAGGAGGGAAAAACCTTTATTGTAGCACTTCTTGGATGCGGCTGGCCGAGCCATAAGGGGTATAAATGGGAGGATACGAGAGCATTGATGCGTTATGGGCTTTCCCATTATCGTTACCGGGAGGTATATAGACAGTACACCTTCCGTCCGGTGACAGTAAAAGGCGGGCATATACCGGGACAGGATTCATTTGAAGAGACAAAGCTGCCGGTTCAGGTGGACACTGGAGGAAAGGAAGCGAGCCTGAAGCTTTTGCTGCGGGATGATGAGACGGTAGACGTCAGTTACAGCATCGATGAATTGTTGTCAGCACCTGTGGAAAAGGGCAGTCAGGTAGGTGTGATTACCTATTCCTTAAGGGGACTGACACTGCGGGAAGATACTGTTATAGTAACAGAAAATGCTGTGCAAAACACATATTTATGGACTGTTTCCAGACTATTTTCCAGATATTGTATGAGATAGCAGTAAAAATACTCAGACCAGCATAAAATATATCAATAAGAGATTAAAAAAGTCACTGTTAAGTTGATGAATTTTACAATAGAATAATATC
>DNJM01000167.1:16761-20537 GCA_003489085.1 Lachnospiraceae bacterium | reverse complement strand
TCGCTGAAGGTATCTGATTTCTGCAAAGGAATGGATCTTCCGACAGGAACCTTCTACGAATATTTTGAGAACAAAGAGGATCTGTGCGTATATCTTGCAAGCCTGGCTTATGGGAAGAAATTTGCCGCATTAGGAAAGGATAATGTTGTGCTCTTTTCCTATGAGAAGGAAGGTTTCTCTCTGATGTCGCCTGAAATAGAGGAAATCGGCGGTATCACTTATGACAAGATCCTGCACTGTGGAGTGGGCTTTTTTGCCAGGCTGTTCGATGAGTATCTGCTGGATATGATGATGCCGTATAACAAGGAAGGGCTTCAGGAAAAAATCAATGCCGGAATTTATCGGGAAGATATGGATGTGGAAATGGCATCTTATATGATTGCTCTGTTGTCTACATTCAGCCTCCACTATTTTGACAGATATAAGATTAACGATGAGGAAAAGCAGGAAGAAATCATCATGAAGCTGATCACGGCAGTAGATGAATTATTAAAAAAAAATAAAGGAGGCATATGACAGATGAGTGTATTTCCAGAATTGACAGGGAGGTTTCCGGTTGGGATTCTCCACGAAGAGTTTGAGTTTAAGGGTGCGGAGCCGGGGATATTGCCGCTGACACTATTTTATCCGGCAAAGCCGGGTGTGGAAGAGAAGGAGAAATATTCCTTCCCGGAGGCTCTGCTTGGCCTTCCTCTGTGTGAGGAAGAGACGAGATTTCTGAAAAATGCAGAGATTGCCGAGGAAGAAGAAACATGGCCGGTCATATTTTACAATCATGGATATCGCAGCTATGAAATGTCCAATAGTATTCTATGCGGGGAGTTGGCCAGCCGGGGATATATTGTGGCAGCGCTGGGGCATGCAAAAGAAAGTCTATGAAAAAGTAGAGAAAAAGAGCCGGGAGGAAACTGCGGCGGCGATCCAAAGAGCAAAGGAAATGGCTGATGAGTGCAGAAACGCTGCGGATTATGCAGGAAGCTATGAGCATAAGGCCTATGGAAAGGCAGAAGTGGCAGAGCGGGACGGAAAGCTGTTTTTAAGTATGATCGGACTTGCCCTGCCCCTTCTGGCAACCGGGCAGGATCAGTTCTATCTGGTGGTTGAGAGCTATGAGCTGTGCTTTCCGGTTTCCTTTGAAAGGGAGAAGGATGGAAGTGTGCAGGCACTTATGATTCCCCTGGAAGCGCAGCTGAAAACATATCGTATGGGCTACCGGAGGCAGTCTGGTGTCGGAAGAAATGCGGGAAATCTACCGGAATACCTATTTGTAGCAATGAGAGGGAGAAAGGCACATGAAGAGAAAAAAAGAAAAGGTACAATATGGAGAAATGAGTCTGTCAGAACGCTGGGCAGCCTGTGCGATCGGCATGGGGACCGGGCTTCTGCCGTATATGATCAATGGGTATATTTCGTTTTTTTACAGATGTCATGCTGATTCCGGCAAATTCTCTGGTCATATTTATGTTTCTGGCCAGAATCTTTGACGGAGTACAGGACATTGGGATCGGCCTGGTAGTGGATCGGATCAGAAGGCCGGAGGGACAGTGCAGGCCATTTTTTAAATGGTTTGCGGTTCCGTTTTTCCTTGCGAGTGTTCTGCTGTTTTTAAATCCGCCGCTGGGAGAGAACGGAAAATTAATTTATGGTTTTATTATGTATATTATAGCTTTGTTTATGATTTCGTTTCTGCAGCTTCCCTATTCAGCGCAGGTAAGCCTTTTGACAAAGGACAGCAGAGAGATCACGACACTCAGCAGTATGCGGTTTATCTCCTCTTCTGTTTTTTCGATACTGGTGGGAGCAGTGTTTGTGCCGCTTCCGAAAGGAGAAAAGTTATCCGTTTTCAGACAGTTAAAGTATCTGAAGAACCTGCCCTGGTTTGTGGGACTGATTGTGACGCTGTTCATGGCACTTTCCTATGCTTTTAATTCCTCAATGGCGATCTACTATTTTACTTATGTAATGCCCAATAAGACATTTGCCGGAATGGCAATCGTTGTGGTGTATCTGTTTACGATTCCGGGCAGTGTCCTGGCGCCGCTCCTGGGAGAACGGCTGGGGAAGAAAAGAGCCATTTTACTGGGAATCGGAGTCTGTATCTGTGGGAAAGTTATCATGCTGCTTGGCAAGCCGCTCTTTTTGTTCACCGGTATTGCCATGACCGGCTTCGGTCTGGGACTGGGAATCACGATTATGACGGCGTTGGTACCTGATATTGTGGACTATGGCGAGTGGAAGCATCATGCTTCTACGCCGGGTATCCTGTACTCTGCGGTCAGCCTTGGCTCAAAAGCGGGCAGCGGACTTGCCGTTTCCATAGCGCTTCTGATTCTATCGCTGGGCGGATACAATGCGGCGCTGGAAGCAGCCCAGCCGGAATCGGCCATTCTGGCGATCAAAAGTGCATATATTCTGATACCGATGCTGTGTGAGATCATTGCATTTGCTGCCATGTGCTTCTATCGGATTGAACGGATGCGGGATCAGATACAGGAGGAACTGCGGATCAGACATCAGCAGGAGGGGTAGAGAAAGCAAGATAAGTTCTTAATATATAGTTTTAAAAGGGGCGTCTTGACAGCCTCTTTTCGCATACACAAAACGGCGCGAAACCTGAACCACTACAGTTCGATTTCGCGCCGTTACATGCGGAGAAAGGGACTTGAACCCTCATGAGGAAACCCTCACTAGAACCTGAATCTAGCGCGTCTGCCATTCCGCCATCTCCGCTCGACAAATGATATTATAGCACACCTGAAAAAAAATGCAAGTACTTTTTTTATCATTTTCTATTTAGTATAGCACAAAATTTTTCCTTGACAAACAGGAATATGATGATATACTTTGAATATCAAAATATTTTAAATTCAAATATATCAAAAATCAAAACAAAAAGCGAAAGGAAGTATAGAGATGACGGGAAGAATATGCGGGACCGGTTCCTATATACCACCGCGGGTTCTTACGAATCAGGAACTGACGGCATTTGTAGAGACGAGTGATGAGTGGATCCGGGAGCGGACCGGTGTTGCCAGAAGGCATTTGGCGGAGGAAGATACGACTGCTGTAATGGCCGCAAAAGCAGGAATCCGGGCGCTTGCTGATGCAGGGATGAATGCTGCAGAACTGGATTTGATTCTGGTTTCCACGATGTCCCCAGATCGTTTGTGCCCAAGTACTGCATGTGAGGTGCAGCGGAGTTTAGGAGCAAAAAATGCGGTCTGCTTTGACCTGAATGCAGCGTGTACCGGTTTTCTGTTTGCCTACATGACGGCACAGGCTTATATACGGATGGGGTTGTATTGGAAGATTCTTCTGATCGGTGCAGAGAGTTTATCCAATCTGGTTGATTGGACAGACAGAGGAACCTGTATTCTGTTCGGAGATGGCGCCGGTGCTGTCGTGCTCTGTGCGGAGAATGAGCAGCGGCTGTTCGGCTGTGCGGCTCATTCGGATGGAGAGAGAAGCGAGGCTATTATTTGCAATAGTCGAAATCAGAAGAAGTATACTGCTTCAAAGGAGTCAGAAACAGAAGCGGAAAATACTGCGCCGACTTATATTCGGATGGATGGGAGGGCGGTGTTTCAATTTGCTGTAAAAGAAGTGCCGGAGGTCATCAAAGAGGTCCTGCAAAAGACAAACATTCCCATCGAAGAAATCGAATGGTTTGTTCTGCATCAGGCGAACCGGAGAATCGTAGAAGCAGCTGCAAGGAGGCTGGGAGTTGGAATCGACCGGTTCCCAATGAATCTGGAGGAATATGGTAACACTTCTGC
>DNJM01000167.1:0-16422 GCA_003489085.1 Lachnospiraceae bacterium | reverse complement strand
TAACACTTCTGCGGCCAGTATTCCTATTCTGCTGGATGAAATGAATCAAAAGGGAATGTTGAAACGGGGACAAAAGATTATGCTGGCCGGATTCGGTGCCGGACTGTCCTGGGGGGCAGCGCTGCTGGAGTGGTAGCGTATGTATGGTAATTCCCGGTAGGTAAGACCGGATTACAGATAAATAGAAAGAAAATAATGAAAAATGAAGGAGAATGTTACAATGACAGTTTTAGAACAGGTAAAAAAAGTAATTGCAGAACAGCTAGGCGCAGAGGAAGCATCGATCACAGAGGCAACCTCCTTTAAAGAAGATCTGGCGGCAGACTCTTTGGATCTATTTGAGCTGATTATGGAATTAGAGGAAAAGTATGGAATCGAAATCCCGTCTGAAGATCTGGAAGGTCTGCTGAGTGTAGGAGAGGTAGTAAGATATATTGAGAATCGATTAGAATAGAAGCGGCATGGCCGATGGAAGGGTGAGAGCTGATATGAAGACAGAAATAACAGAATTACTGGAAATTACCTATCCCATTATACAGGGAGGAATGGCCTGGGCAGCCGAGTATCATCTGGCAGCAGCTGTTTCCAATGCGGGAGGACTTGGGGTAATCGGTGCAGCATCCGCACCGGCCGAGTGGGTTAGAGAGCAGATCAGAGAAGCAAAAAAATTAACAAAAAAACCATTTGGTGTAAATATTATGCTGATGAGTCCTTATGCAGACGATGTGGCGAAGGTGATTGCGGAAGAGGGGGTAAAGGTAGTTACAACGGGAGCGGGAAATCCGGAGAAATATATGCGGATGTGGAAAGCTGCCGGTGTGAAGGTGATACCTGTGATTGCTTCCGTAGCACTTGCAAAACGGATGGAACGCTGCGGTGCGGATGCATTGGTGGCAGAGGGAACGGAAGCCGGAGGACACATCGGAGAATCGACGACAATGGTTCTGGTTCCACAGGTGGTCGATGCTGTTCAGATTCCGGTGATTGCCGCCGGGGGGATTGCTGACGGCCGTGGAATTGCCGCTGCTTTTGTGCTGGGAGCGAGAGGCGTCCAGATGGGAACAAAATTTGTGGTGGCCAGAGAATCCCAGGTACACGAGAACTATAAAAATGCAATCCTGAAGGCAAAGGACATTGATACCAGAGTAACCGGCCGCTCTGTCGGACATCCGGTCCGGGCGCTCCGGAATCAGATGACTCGTGAATATCTTCGGCGGGAAGCAGAGGGTGCCACTATGGAGGAGCTTGAGCTTCTGGGTGCAGGCGGGCTGCGGCGGGCTGTTAAGGAGGGCGATGTGGTAAATGGAAGTCTGATGGCCGGACAATGTGCCGGACTCGTAAAAGAAGCGTTAAGCTGCAGCGAACTGGTGGGAAAACTGGTAAAAGAAACAGAAGAGTTAATCGGAGGAGCTGGATTCTATGAGTAAAACAGCATTCATTTTTCCGGGGCAGGGTGCACAAAGATTTGGCATGGGAAAAGATTTTTATAAAAAAAGCCAGAAAGCAGCAGACGTATATGATATGGCGTCTAAGCTGCTTGGCCTGGATATGAAAGAACTGTGCTTTGAGGAAAATGACCATCTGGATCTGACAGAGTATACGCAGGCGGCATTGGTAACCACCTGTATGGCGATGGAACAAGAATTAGTCAGCCGGGGAATAGAAGCGGATGTGACAGCCGGATTAAGTCTGGGGGAATACTGTGCAATTGCAGCAGCCGGTGGAATGCATATAGAGGATGCGATCCGAACTGTACGGATCAGAGGACTGCTGATGCAGAATACGGTACCTGCAGGCAAGGGAGCGATGGCAGCTGTTCTGGGTATGGCTGCAGAGCCGATCGAAGCCGTCTTAGAAAATATTGCCGGCGTGACGATTGCGAATTACAATTGTCCGGGACAGATTGTCATTACCGGTGAAACAGAGGCAGTCCGCAGGGCATCTGAAATGCTTATGGTACAGGGCGCAAAACGGGTCGTACCGTTGAATGTCAGCGGTCCATTTCATTCTCCGATGCTTGGTGGCGCCGGAGCAGAATTGGCAAAGGTACTGGAAGAGGTAGACTGGAATACACTGCGGATTCCTTATGTAACCAATGTGACAGGGAACTATGTAAATGATATAAAAGAAACCAAAAAGCTTCTCGCAGAACAGCTGGCGTCACCTGTACGCTGGCAGCAGAGTATGGAATGTATGATTGCGGATGGTGTTGATATCTTTATTGAAATCGGTCCGGGAAAGACATTGACCGGATTTCTGAAAAAAATCAATCGGCATGTTCGAGTGTATCAGGTATCTGTCTGGGAAGATGTAGATAAGATAGTCCGGGAGATAAAGGAGAGCGCGGAATGATGGAAAAGAAAGGAAGAACAGGCGGCCGTCTGGCTGGCCGCGTGGCTGTGGTCACGGGGGCTTCCCGCGGAATCGGAAAAGCAGCAGCAAAGAAGCTGGCAGCGCAGGGTGCTATAGTCGTGATCAATTATTGCGGATCAGCGGAATGTGCAGAGAAGGCTCGTGCAGAGATAGAAGGAGACGGCGGCAAGGCTGTCTGCATGGCCTGTGATGTTTCTGATTATGAGACCTGTGGAGCATTTATCAAGGAAGTTCTGAGACAATACGGAAGGATTGATATTCTGGTGAATAATGCCGGCATTACGAAGGACGATCTGCTGATGAAAATGACAGAAGAAGAATTCGACAGAGTGATTGCTGTCAACTTAAAAGGGACTTTTAATATGATTCATTTTACTTCTCGTCAGATGTTAAAGCAAAGAAGCGGACGTATCGTAAATCTTTCCTCCGTGGTGGGCATGACAGGAAATGCCGGTCAGGTGAATTATGCGGCTTCGAAAGCAGGAGTTATCGGGATCACCAGATCGGCTGCCAGAGAACTGGCTTCCAGAGGGATTACGGTAAATGCAGTGGCACCGGGATTTATCGAAACTGATATGACGGCGGTACTTTCGGAGAAGGTGCGGGAGGCTTCTCGGGCGCAGATACCGCTGGGGACTTTTGGTACAGCGGATGATGTAGCGAATGCAGTGGTATTTCTGGCGTCGGATGAGGCAGGTTATATCACCGGGCAGGTGCTGCAGGTAGACGGCGGGATGGTCATGTAGAAGGAGAGGCAGTATGAAGCGAAGAGTCGTTGTAACAGGAATGGGAGCAATCACACCGATCGGAAACAGTGTAGAGGAATTCTGGCAGGGAATTCGTGCCGGAAGGGTTGGCATCGGCCCGATTACCCGGTTTGATACGGCGGAATATAAAGTAAAGCTGGCAGCTGAGGTGAAAGATTTTGCAGCGAAGGACTATATGGATTTTAAGACGGCAAGACGAATGGGAATCTTTTCCCAGTATGCCGTAGCGGCATCCCTGGAGGCTTTCCGTGATGCCGGACTTTTTATGGAGGAAGAGGATCCGTTCCGGGTCGGTGTCTGCATTGGTTCCGGAATCGGCAGTCTGCAGACGATCGAAACGGAGTATGCAAAGATACAGGAGAGAGGACCGTCCCGAGTAAATCCTTTGACGGTGCCGATGATGATTTCCAATATGGCTGCCGGCAATGTAGCAATTCAGCTGGGAGCAAAAGGAAAATGTACAAATGTGGTGACAGCTTGTGCGACGGGAAGCAACTGTATCGGAGACGCTTTTCGGGCCATTCAATACGCGGATGCGGATGTGATGCTGGCGGGAGGAACGGAGGGATCTGTCTGTCCAACGGCGGTAGCGGGGTTCGCCAATCTGACGGCGCTGACAACAGAATCCAACCCACTTCGTGCGTCGATCCCATTTGACCGGGACAGAAATGGATTTGTAATCGGAGAGGGCGCAGGTGTTGTTGTCCTGGAGGAGCTGGAGCATGCGAAGGAAAGAGGGGCACAGATACTGGCAGAAATAGCAGGATATGGAGCTTCCTGCGATGCATTTCATATTACATCACCTGCCGAAGATGGCAGCGGTGCGGCAAAAGCCATGCTGCTTGCCATGGAAGAGGGGCAGATCGCACCGGACGAGGTTGACTATATCAATGCGCATGGTACCAGTACACATCACAATGATCTTTTTGAAACAAGGGCGATCCGGCTGGCACTCAAGAAAGCGGCAGAAAAGGTATCCATCAACTCCACCAAGTCGATGGTCGGACATATGCTGGGAGCGGCCGGCGGTGTGGAGTGTATCGTCTGTGTGAAAGCGATTCAGGAGGGATATGTACACCAGACGATGGGAAGCCGGACGGCAGATGAGGAATGTGACCTGGACTATACTTTCGGTGCACCGGTAAGACGGGAGATACGGTATGCATTGACCAACTCTCTGGGATTCGGCGGACACAATGCATCACTTTTACTGAAACGATTTGAAGATTAAGGGGGAGAAAGAGATGGAATTTGAACAGCTGTTGACATTGATTCAGAAGATTTCGGACTCCGGCCTGACGGAATTCCGGCTGGAAGAGCATGGAATCCATATTCATATGAAGAAGAAAGCAGGGCAGGCATTTAGTGCAGAAAAGGCTCCTGCGGAGAGAGCAGATGCTTTTATCCTCCCGTCTTATGAAACGGAAAACGCTTCTGAAGTAGTTTATAGAGAAGGTCATCTCGTGACTTCGCCGTTAGTGGGGACCTTCTATGCAGCTCCGCAGGAAGGTACAGAGCCATTCGTTTCGGTAGGGGACTCGGTTACGAGAGGACAGGTTGTGGCGATTGTGGAAGCAATGAAGCTGATGAATGAGATTGAAAGTGAGTTTGACGGCACGGTAGCTGAGGTTTTTGTTACGAACGGGCAGGCTGTGGAATATGGGCAGCCACTGTTTCGGATCCGATAGGAGGAAAAAGCAGTGAAGAAATTGAATATACGGCAGATTCAGGAGATCATCCCGCACAGGCATCCGTTTTTGCTGATTGATTATATCGAGGATTATGAGCCGGGAGAATACGCAGTTGGATATAAATGTGTATCTTATCGGGAAGAGTTCTTCGCGGGACATTTTCCACAGGAACCGGTGATGCCGGGAGTACTGACGATGGAAGCACTGGCACAGACCGGGGCAGTAGCGATTCTTAGTAAAGAAGGAAATCAGGGAAAAACAGCCTACTTTGGCGGTATTAGGAACTGCAGATTCCGCGGTAAGATCGTACCGGGAGATAAGGTCAGACTGGAGACCAGAATCATCCGGCAGAAGGGGCCGATGGGAGTTGGAGAAGCAATTGCCTCGGTTGAAGGCAGGGTTGTTGTCAGTGCGGAGCTGACCTTTATGGTAGGATGATAGAAACGCAGAGGAAAAGGATGGACAGGCTATGTTAAAGAAGGTATTGATTGCCAATCGGGGAGAGATCGCCGTACGGATTATCCGGGCATGCCGGGAAATGAATATTGCAACGGTTGCTGTGTATTCAGAAGCAGATAAAGAAGCGCTGCATACGCAGCTGGCGGATGAAGCAATCTGCATCGGACCGGCGGCTTCCAGAGACAGCTATCTGAATATGGCAGAGATCATCAGTGCTACAATGGTGTCAGGAGCAGACGCGGTTCATCCCGGCTTCGGATTCCTTTCGGAGAACAGTAAATTTGCCGAGCTGTGTGAACAGTGCCATATTACGTTTATCGGGCCGCCGTCATCCGTTATCCGGCATCTCGGAAATAAGGCAGAAGCCAGGAATACCATGCTGGCCGCCGGAGTACCGGTGATTCCGGGAAGCCAGGAACCTCTGTATCATGCGGCGGCAGGGAAAATGGCGGCAGAGGAGATCGGATATCCGGTGATGATAAAGGCAGCAATGGGCGGCGGCGGTAAGGGAATGCGTATGGCAGCATCCGCAGAAGAATTCGAAATGGCTTTCCGGACAGCGCAGGAGGAAGCGAAAAGAGCATTTGGCGATGCTATGATGTATATTGAGCATTTTGTAGAGAAACCGCGGCATATCGAATTTCAGATCCTGGCGGATCAGTATGGGAACGTAGTGCATCTGGGGGAAAGGGACTGCTCCATTCAGCGCTGTCATCAGAAGCTGATCGAAGAATCTCCGTCCATGGCACTGACAGAAGAACTACGAAAGCGCATGGGAGAGGCTGCAGTCCGGGCCGCAAAAGCAGCCGGTTATGTAAATGCAGGAACAATAGAATTCCTGCTGGAAAAAAGCGGGGCATTTTATTTTATGGAAATGAACACCAGAATCCAGGTAGAGCACCCCGTGACAGAATGGGTGACAGGCCTCGATCTGGTTAAGGAACAGCTGCGGATTGCTTCCGGAGAAAAGCTGGGCTACAGACAGGAAAATATCCGGCTGGATGGTCATGCGATTGAATGCAGGATTAATGCCGAGAATCCGAAGAAAGGCTTCTGCCCGTCTCCGGGAAAGATTACCGATCTGTATCTGCCGGGGGGACAGGGGATCCGGATTGATACGGCAGTGTACAGCGGCTATACGGTACCGCCCTACTATGATTCCATGCTGGCAAAGCTGATCGTGCATGCCGGGAGCCGTAAAGAGGCCATAGCCAAGATGAAATGTGCTCTGGGCGAGATAATGATCGAAGGAGTAGATACCAATATCGACTATCAGTATGAAATCATGAACCATCCGGATTATCAGATAGGAAACATTGATATTGAGTTTATTGAAAGGCTGTAGATGCATGAAGTTAAGAGAAATATTTCTAAAGAGAAAAAATAGTTTTGACTTGAAGGATGTTTCCGGACAGATTTCCGGACAAGGGGAGACAGGCGGGAAACCGGAAGTTCCCGAAGGACTTCTGAAGAGATGTAATGCCTGTAAGGCAGCTGTTTTTACGGAAGAGGTACGTAAGAACTACTACATTTGCCCCCGATGCCATAATTATTTTCGGGTGCATGCATACCGCCGGATCCGGATGCTTGCAGATGAAGGAAGCTTTGAGGAATGGGATGCTGAAATGCCTGTTGGAAATCCGCTGCAGTATAAGGGCTATGAAGAGAAGCTCGGAAAACTGCAGGAGAAGACGGGACTGAATGAAGCGGTGGTGACAGGAAAGGTCCGGATCGGAGGACGGGAAGCAGTGCTTGGAGTCTGTGATGGCCGCTTTATGATGGCCAGCATGGGACATGTGGTGGGAGAGAAGATTGTGCGTGCGGCAGAACGTGCAACACAAATGAAACTCCCACTTATTTTATTTACCTGCTCCGGCGGTGCCAGAATGCAGGAGGGAATGATCTCTTTGATGCAGATGGCGAAGACATCCGCAGCACTAAAACGGCACAGCGACGCTGGACTTCTATATATTACAGTGCTGACAGATCCGACAACAGGCGGTGTTACAGCAAGCTTTGGCATGTTGGGAGATATTATCCTTGCAGAACCGAATGCACTGATAGGATTTGCCGGGCCGCGTGTGATTGAACAGACGATTGGACAGAAGCTTCCCAAAGGATTCCAAAGAGCTGAATTTCTTCTGGAGCATGGCTTTATTGACCGGATTGTGGAACGGGAAGAGCTAAAAGAGACTTTGACCGAGCTGCTGAAACTGCATACAGCAAAGGAAAAGGCAGGAAAAGGGGGAACGTGTGAAGCATCAAAAAAGCAGGTATATGCAGTAAACAGAAAGATATCTCCCTGGGAACGAGTACAGGTTTCCCGGATGCAGGATCGCCCGGTGGGAAGTGATTATCTGAAGGGGTTGTTTACCGGATTCCTGGAACTGCATGGGGATCGGTGCTTTGGGGATGATCCGGCTATCATCGGTGGTCTGGCCTGGTTTCATGGAATGCCGGTAACGGTGATTGCACAGGAAAAGGGCAGTACTACAAAGGAACGCATGAAAAGAAACTTTGGTATGCCCTATCCGGAAGGGTATCGGAAGGCACTGCGACTAATGAAGCAGGCGGAGAAGTTCCATCGGCCGGTAATTTGCTTTGTAGATACACCGGGGGCTTTCTGTGGACTGGAAGCGGAAGAACGAGGACAGGGGGAAGCGATTGCAAGGAGCCAGTTCGAATTGTCGACATTGGATACCTCTGTGCTTTCTATTGTGATTGGAGAAGGCGGAAGCGGCGGTGCACTGGCGCTGGCTGCAGGGGATCAGGTGTGGATGCTGGAAAATGCGGTCTACTCGATTCTTTCACCGGAAGGCTTTGCTTCGATTCTATGGAAGGACAGTAAGAAAGCAGCGGATGCTGCGGCTGTGATGAAGCTGACTGCAGAAGATCTGAAAATACTTGGTGTAATTGAACGGGTGATCCAGGAACCGGAGCATCTGACACGAATGAATTTATCAGAGGTGCTGCTGCGGCTGGAACATGGCATAGAGGATTTTTTGGAGCAATATGGAACAATGAAGGAAGAGGAACGGCGGAAGCGCCGTTATGAACGCTTCCGGAAATTTTAGAGGTGATAGGGAAAAGGGTTCTGCACCGCTGCTGGCGGACAAAAAGCTGGAAACCGTAAAAGAAGTGATTGATTCTTTGCCCGGAAACTGTATATAATAAATGTGTAAAATGAAGAGGCAGATCTGTCAAAGAGGGAGAAGAAACGGTGGACACATATAAAGCGATCAATGACATCCTGGTGCATTTATTCAACGAGATCTGGGCATTGGAGGAAAAGGCCATCATTACGAAAGAGTTTGAGGATATTACGAACAATGATATGCATGTCATTGAAGCAATCGGCCTGGGAGAGGGAAACAACATGTCTGCAATTGCAAAGAAGCTGAATATCACAGTAGGATCTCTTACGACAGCGGTCAACAGTCTGGTGAATAAGAAATATGTGACCCGGCAGCGCAGCGAACGGGACCGCAGGGTGGTCTACGTTCGTTTGACAGAGAAGGGCGAAAAGGCTTATTACCATCATGCGGATTTTCATCATCAGATGACACAGGCTGTTGTAGAACGTCTGTCCGGGGAAGAGATACCGGTTCTGATGAAGACCCTGGATGGGTTATCGGAATTCTTCCGGAAATATAAGAATACGGAAACCGAGGCAGAGAGTGGGGAAAATGGAAGAAAGAAAAGAACGACTTAAGAATCAGATTCATTTCATTGTTGAAATTGACAAGGTAAAGGATATTTTTCGTCAGACCTATCTGGCGAATGGGAAGCGGAAGGAAAATGATGCAGAGCATTCCTGGCATCTGGCGCTGATGGCGGTTCTTCTGCAGGAATACGCAGCAGAAAAAGTCGATGTATGCAAGGTTATGACGATGGTGCTGCTGCATGATCTGGTGGAAATTGATGCAGGAGATACTTATGCCTATGATGCAGAAGGAGCAAAGGACAAGCGGGAGAGAGAGGTCCGGGCAGCAGACCGCATTTTCGGACTGTTGCCGGAGGATCAGGGGGAAAGCTTCCGTGCACTCTGGGAGGAGTTCGAAGGGTATGAGACACCGGAAGCGAAGTTCGCCCATGTGCTGGATAATTTTCAGCCGCTGCTTCTGAATGCAGCGTCGAATGGCAGAAGCTGGAAGGAACACGAGGTCAGAAAGAGCCAGATCTATAAACGGAATGAACGGATTCCGATGTGTGCGCCGGAGATCTGGGAGATCATGCAGGAGATTGTAGAAGAATACATTCGAAAAGGGAATGTCATTGATGACCTGTCATAAATACAATGGAAAGGAAGAGGAAAAATGAGTATGGAAGCATTACAGGAAAAGGATCGGTGGGATTTGTCCGGACTTTATGAAAATGACAACAGATGGAGAGAAGATTTTGAACGGCTTGCCGTTTTCCCGAAGGAGATGGAAGCATTTGCAGGACAGCTGCAGGATGCGAAGAAGCTTCTGACATATTTGAAAAAGAAGGATGAGGCTGACCGCCTTGTGCAGAAGCTGTGGAACTATGCAATGCTGCACGCAGACGAGGATACGTCGAATATGAATTATCTGTCCATGCGCAGAGAGATGGAAGGTGCAGTTGCCAGGATCGAAGCAGCCGGAGCCTTTTTCGTTCCGGAGCTTTTAGCCTTGTCTGACGAGAAGATTGCGGAGATGCTGGAGCAGGAGGAGGAGCTTCGGGTATATACGTTTGCACTGCAGAGTATCTTAAGAAATCGAAAGCATTATCTGAATGCGGGGGAGGAAAAGCTTCTGGCCTATGCATCGGAATGTCTTTCCGCACCGCAGAATGTGAGCGATATTCTGAGAGGCGTAGACATGAAATTCCCGTCGATCCGGGATGAAAAAGGAGAAGAGCGAGAGCTGAATGAGGGCAGCTATCCGGCCTTTTTGATGTCAACTGACAGAAGAGTAAGAAAAGAAGCCTTTGAATCTGTTTTGGGTACTTATACCAGATTGGCCAACACCTTTGGCGGTCTTTTGATCAGCTCGGTAAAGAATTCTGTTTTCAATGCCAGGATCCGAAACTATGCTACGGCTTTGGAATGTTCTTTGGGTGAAGTAAATATTCCTGTGGAGGTATATCATACCACGATTGCATCCATCGGAAAAGGAATCGGAGCGCTGCAGAAGTATATCCGGCTGAAGAAGCAGATTCTGGGCCTGGATGAGCTGCATATGTACGATATCAATGTCCCGCTCTTTGAACTTAGCGAAGACTATGTGTCATTTGATGATGCGGTGGTGACAATCAAGGAAGCACTGCAGCCATTGGGTGAGGATTACGTAGAGAAGTTCCAGGAAGGCATCGACAGCCGGTGGATCGATCGCTATCCAAGGATGGGAAAGGTCGGCGGGGCATATTCCGCTGGATGTTATGACTCTGTACCGTATATTTTGCTGAATTATAATGGAAAGCAGGATGATGTACTGACACTGGCTCATGAGATGGGGCATTCCATGAATACATGGTATTCGACAACGAACCAGCCCTTTGTCTATGCGGGGTATTCGCTGTTCTGTGCAGAGGTTGCATCCACAACTAACGAGGTCATTGTCAGCAGACATATGTTTGCCAAAGAGAAGGATCCGATCAAGCGAATGCATCTGCTGGCACTGCAGCTGGAACAGATCCGGGGAAATGTATTCCGGCAGGTAATGTTTGCAGAGTTTGAATTGTATATTCATACTCAGGTGGAGCAGGGCAGGACTCCGATGGCGGATGAACTGTGTGCAAAGTGGCATGAGCTGAATGAAAAATACTATGGAGAGGCCCTTGTGGTGGATGCCGGAATCGATGCCGAATGGGCGAGGGTGCCTCATTTCTACCGGGATTATTATGTTTATGAGTATGCAACCGGATATGCCGCAGCAAGCTCATTTGCAAGAATGATTATGAATGGAGAAGAAGGGGTTGTGGAGCGTTACAAAGGCTTCCTCAAGAGCGGCAGCAGTGACGATCCGATCCCGATGCTTAGAAAGGCAGGAGTGGATCTGACGACCGACAAGCCGTTTGCAGATGTCATTGCCGTATTTACAGAGCTGGTGGATCTGCTGGAAGCAGAATATAATTCCATGAAGAAATAAATTTATTGCTATAGAAAAAGAGATGCGGGTGTTATCCCTTAAAGGATCATCCTGCATCTCTTTTCATATGCTTTTTTATTACATATATTCCTTCTGGGAGGAGAAGCCGCGCCCTTTGACCTCATTGACCTTTCCGATGATCATAAAGGCTTTGGGATCGATCTTTGTGACAAGCTGATTCAGGCGGGCCAGCTCCCGGTTGGAAATGATGGTCAGAACCATTGGCTGTTCCGTACCAAGATAACCTGTCTGTGTATGAATGAGAGTAGAACCGCGGTCCAGCTGATGGATGATGGCCTCATTGATCTTCTCATATTCTGTGCTGATAATCTTGACCTGAGTCTGTGTCGTACCGATCATCAGGATCTTATCCAGAACGATCGTATAGATCAGAACAAGCAGAATACCGTAGAGTATCTGCTCTTTATTGGAGAACAGCATCTGCAGGATCAGGATAGTAAAGTCGAATACATACAAGAGTACGGAGACCGGCAGGCCGAATTTTTTATTCAGTACCAGCGGCGGAATATCCATGCCGCCTGTAGAGGCTCCGGCGCGGATAACGATACCGATTGCAAATCCGATCATCAGTCCGCCGAACAGCGTACAGAGCATCTTATCATTCGTAAAATGTCCGAGCTCCGGAAAACGCTGGAATACACCCAGGATGACCGGATAGTAAAAGGTACTGATCAGTGTGGTCAATGCAAATGTTTTTCCAAGTACGACAGCACCCAGGATAAACATGCACAGGTTGAAGCAGAAGACGAAGATGGAGATCGGGACTCCAAAATAGTGATCTGCAGAAAGCGCAAGGCCGGTTGTGCCTCCGGTGATGATGCCGCTTGGCAGGATAAACATAACAACGCCAAGAGCATAGATAGTATTGCCGCCGAAGATCAGGATCAGATCCCGGATCCGGCCGGCTGTCTGGTGGTTCAGTTTCATAGATCATTCCTTCTTTCTTATTAGCAGATTATCAGACTAAAGTGCAAAAAAACAGACCGCGTAAAGCAGTCTGTTTTCAATATGCTATATTTGTCAGCCGATGGGAAGCCCCAGGCGGAACTTCCGGATTGTGTCATTTGTTTCATACCTGTCACCTGTGTCTGATTCCTTATTTATTTTAGCATAGGCAGACAGGAAAGTAAATGAAAAAATGAGGAAGCGGGTTTTGACTTCCAGGGGAGCACGCCATATAATGAAGGAAGAAGAGGAGGTATACCCGAATGGATAAAATTAAGAGATTACAGGAAATGATCGATGAAAGCAACAATATTGTTTTCTTTGGCGGAGCCGGTGTATCTACGGAGAGTAATATTCCGGATTTCAGAAGCAGTGACGGACTATACCAGCAGCAGTATCAGTATCCGCCGGAGCAGGTTGTCAGCCATACCTTCTTTGTGCGGCATACAGAGGGCTTTTATGATTTCTATAAAGAAAAGATGATGTTTCTGGATGCACAGCCGAATGCAGCACACCGGAAGCTGGCAGAGCTGGAGGCGGCAGGAAAGCTGACTGCTGTGATTACACAGAATATAGATGGGCTGCATCAGGCGGCAGGCAGCAGAAATGTACTGGAATTGCACGGAAGTATTCATCGGAATTACTGTCAGAAGTGCCATAAGTTCTACGATGCCGCCTATGTAAAGCATGCGGAAGGGATTCCATACTGTGAGGAATGTGGCGGCCTGATCAAGCCGGATGTGGTGCTGTATGAAGAAAGCCTGGATTATACAACTATGACCAGGAGTGTGCAGGCGATTGCAGAAGCGGATATGCTGATCATCGGCGGCACTTCCCTGGTGGTATATCCGGCGGCTGGATTTATTGATTATTTTCAGGGGAAATATCTGGTAGTCATCAATAAGGCGGCGACACCGAGAGACGGTATGGCATCTCTATGTATACAGGAGCCGATCGGAGAGGTACTTGGACAGATAGCAGTGCGTTAAAACGTAGTCATGCAGTGTAAAATATAGATAGAGCAGAACCGGAGCCAGCCGCAGAGAAAAAGCTTCCCTGCGGACTGGCTCTGTTCCAGAGAAATGAAAAACTAAATATGGATAGTTTTCTGTAAATAAAAGTACGAAGCACTAATGATTGCAGTTTCCGCAGATCTGGCAGCTCAGTGTGCATCCGGTCGGAGTACCTGCACAGCCGCCCATTGCAGTTTCGCGCAGTTCAAAAGGAAGACTCTTACCGACACGGTACATTGCTTCTGCCATTTCGTCAAATGGAATCGGCTGTGCTACTCCTGCCAGTGCCAGCTCGGCACAGGTCAGTGCATTAGCAACGCCGATAGCGTTTCTGCTCTGGCATGGAGATTCTACCAGACCGGCAATTGGGTCGCAGACCAGTCCAAGCAGATTGGACAGAGCGATGCTGGCAGCCTGCATACACATCTCCGGTGTTCCTCCAAGCATTTCTACGGCAGCGGAAGCAGCCATTGCAGAAGCAGCTCCCACCTCGGCCTGACATCCTGCTTCTGCACCGGATACGGAAGCATTCCGCATCAGGATATAGCCCAGTGCGCTGGCATTTAATACACCGCGGCGAAGGGTTTCATCGTCAAGATTGTGGGTCTCCTTCAGCGCAAGAAGAACGCCCGGCAGCACGCCTGAGGAACCGGCAGTCGGTGCGGCTACAATCAGACCCATGGTCGCATTCACCTCCAGCACGGCCATACTATAGGCAATCGCACGGGAAAGTGTTGAACCGCATACATTCTGTCCGGCTTCCCGGAAGGCATTTACTTTCTGTGCTTCTCCGCCGAGCAGGCCACCGATGGAGCGGCGCGGCTCTTTGATCGGGCCGGTTGCAGAATTCTGCATAATGGTTAATACAGTATTCAGTTTTTCTGTGATCATTTCTTCCGTAAGAACTCCATGATCAATTTCACGCTGTTTCATTGCCGTGGAAATGGAGATCTGATCCTTTTTACATATTTCTAATAAAGTCTGTCCTGAAATAAAGTCCATATTCCCTTCCTCCTACATCTGAATCAGCATGACATCCATGATATTCGGATTCTGCTTAATCTCTTCTAATACATTTTCCGTAATTGGCTCATCCGATTCTACTACGGTAAATGCCTTTGCCCCTTTGCCGTCCCTAAACAGGCGCAGGAATGCAATGTTGATCTGTTTGTCAGACAGACACTGGGTAATGTGGGCGATGACACCAGGCACATCCACCTGCTGTACGATCAGGGTGCTGTATTCACCGGTGAAATCTACATCAATATTATTGATACGGGCAATACGGATCTTACCGCCCCCGATAGATTCGCCGCGAATGGAAAGCGTGTGTCCGCTGATACCGATCATGTCGATGTCTGCGGTATTCGGATGATCGGTTAAAGTCTCTTCATCAATTACATATTTGTAGCTTACACCACGTTCTGTGGCGTGGTCAAATGCATCCCGGATTCGTTCGTCATCCGTTGCAAAGCCAAGAACACCGCCCAGAAGGGCACGATCTGTACCATGTCCATGATAGGTCTTGGAAAAAGAACCGTAGAGAGTAAAGGTAACTTCTTTTACTTCTTCTGCAAGCATTTTTCTGGCAAGTAACCCGATTGCTACGGCACCGGCGGTATGGGAACTGGAAGGTCCGATCATATTTGGGCCGATCACATCAAAGATACTGAGAAAGTTCATTTTATTTTCCTCCATTTGCATTCGTTCGATGGAAACAGTATATCATATTTTAAACACAGGAAAAAGGGAAATTCTGAATTTGTACGATGAAGTTCGAAGGGGAATCACGGGTTCCGGTCGCAAAATGCGGTGGTTTGTGCTATACTGTCTTTAGCGTCAGCAGATGATGACGCGATTTGACACAAATAGGGGTCTGCATATGATACCAGACAAGAGATAGAAGGGAGAATTGGAGAATTTATGAATAAAAAGAAACTGAAACCTTACCATGGAATCATTATGATAGTGCTTTCTGCTATTTTAATTTTTATTGTGAATCCACTGGTATTCGGAGGACTGGGGCTGACAGGTACGCTGTGCGGAGAACTGCTTCTTCTTTTGGCGGCAGTTCTGATTACGGCTGCGGCAAGGGCGGACTTCCGGGAGGTATTTCCGGTACATAGACCGCATGGATTTACGATACTGGGCACACTGTTTATGTGGGGTGCGACTTTTGTTTCTGTGATGGCGGTAACGATGCTGCTGACTTATTTCTTTCCGGAAGAGGTGTATGGTGCGAGTGCCGGGCTGAGCGGAGCGATTATGGATGCTTCTCTGCTGATGGGAGTGCTTATTGTATCGATTTCTCCGGCGATCTGTGAGGAGGCGGTATTTCGAGGCGTATTTTTGAGCAGCCTGAAGGGAATCCGCAGAAAGTGGCTGGTGATTATTCTGGTGGGAGGCATTTTTGGTGCGTTCCATGGAAGCATATGGAAGCTCATTCCGACGGCAGCACTGGGAATGCTGATGACATATCTGGTACTGGAGACGGGGAATATGCTGTATTCCTGTCTGCTGCATCTGATCAATAATCTGGTACCGCTGCTTCTCTTAACCGCTATGAAGGGAATGTATTCTTCCATGGGCAGTTATACAGAGGTGATGGAAAGTGCTTCCCAGATGCAGATACCGCTCGCATCAGTTGCTGTCTATGTGCTGATGACAGCAGCAGCTCCATTTGTCTTCTATATCGGCAGATATTTTATGTATCGTGGAGAGCGTGGCTATACAGGAGAGATTTTTCGGGCGGATAACAGGAAAACACTTTATATTCTGATTGGAATAACAGCGGCGATCATAATTGTAGGTATTCTGATGTTTGCCGTTTCCTTTATTGCCGATCAGCAGTTATTTCAGGAGATCATGCAGGAATCCGGAAGTGTGAGTAATGGGTTTACTCTGTAGCTAAAAGAATTGATACAGCGGTAACGCAATAAAGAAAATCAGCGAATTGGTAGAAAATATTATAATGATGTGATATAATGAGCTTAACAAACCAGAACGGTTCGTGAAGTACCGAAAGCAATTTGGTGATATGTCA
>DNJM01000231.1:510-4158 GCA_003489085.1 Lachnospiraceae bacterium | reverse complement strand
GCCGGCAACACTCTCGGAAGAACTCCTGAAGGGGCTGCTCCGGGAACGGCTTGGATTCAACGGCCTGATTGTCAGCGATGCGACTACCATGCTGGGGTTCGCCACTGCGATGAAGCGGAAAGAGGCGATTCCTGCCTGCATTATGCGCGGGCTGGATATGATTCTGTTCAATGAGAATTTTGAAGAGGATTATGCTTACATGCTGGAAGCATATCAAAACGGAATACTCACAGAGGAACGTCTGGAGGAAGCCCTGGAGCGGATTTTGGGCTTAAAAGCATCCCTGAAGCTGCATGAGAAAAAGAAAAACGGTACCTTGATTCCGGACGAAAGTGAATTAAAGACACTCCGATGTGCGGAGCATCTGAAATGGGCGGAGGAATGTGCGGACAGAGGGATCACTCTTGTGAAGGACACGGCGGGAATCCTGCCGCTGAAACCGGAAAGGTACCGTCGGATTGCGCTTCTCTCTATGGAGAGTGAGGGACGTGCCGGAGATACCGGAGGCTGTGCGAAGGCATTGAAGCAGTTGCTGGAAGCGGAAGGATTTCTCGTGTCTGAACCGACAGGAAAAGAGCTGGATATGCTATGGTCTCCGAATCCGCCGAGTATTGCTGAAATTCAGGAAAAATATGATTTGTTCCTGTATTGCTTTAATCTGCAGGCCGTGTCGAACCAGACAACGGTGCGGTTAAACTGGAAGGCATATGAGAACTGTAATATGCCGTGGATGAATGAGGAGATCCCGACGATGGCAGTAAGCTTTGCCAATCCGTATCATTTGTATGATGCCCCTGAGATGCACACCTATATCAATGCATATTCACAGAATGAGTATACGCTGCGAAGTGTTGTAGAAAAACTGGTAGGAAGAAGCGAATTTAAAGGGATTAGTCCGGTCGATCCATTCTGCGGACTTCCGGAAGCGAGATTTTAAGGAGAACAGGTATCATGAAATTAAAGGGAATTATTTTTGATCTGGACGGAGTGATCTGCTTTACGGATCAGTATCATTACCGGGCATGGAAGCAGATGGCGGATCAGATCGCAGTTTATTTTGATGAGAAGATTAACAACAGACTCAGAGGAGTAAGCCGGATGGCAAGTCTGGATATTATTTTAGAGAGGAGCACGAAGCAATACAGCGCGGCAGAGAAAAAAAACCTGGCAGAGCAGAAGAATGACATCTACAGGGAGCTTTTATTGCAGATGTCACCGAAGGATCTGTCTGCTGAGGTGAAGAGCACCCTGGAGGAATTGCGGAATCGCGGAGTCCGTCTGGCGATTGGATCATCAAGCAAGAATACAAAAACAATTTTAAAGCAGATTGGACTGGAAAATTATTTTGATGCAGTCAGTGATGGTACCAATATTACCCATTCGAAACCGCACCCGGAAGTATTTTTGATGGCGGCGGACATGCTGCATTTACAGCCATCAGAATGCCTTGTGGTAGAAGATGCACTGGCTGGAATTGATGCAGCCGTGGCAGGAGGATTCAGCAGTGCCGGAATCGGGGAGGCGGCGACGCACGATCAGGTTACGTTTAAATTACAGAAGATTACAGATATCTTAAATATTCAGTGAGGAAAAATATGAATATTAAAATCGCAAACGAACCTAAAGTAACGATTTCGGAAGACATGTATGGTCTTTTCTTTGAAGATATCAATTATGGTCTGGATGGCGGACTTCATGCAGAGATGCTTGAGAATCGTAATTTTGAAGCGGTATATGCCTGCGGAAGCAGACAGGGCTACACAGTTGTTCCGCATGGTAAATATGGATGGGAGCTGTATGAAGGCAGAGGCGATGGTTCAGCGCTTTATATCCATGCAGAGGAGCCGTTAAATGAAGTGAATCCGCATTATCTGGTATTTCAGTGTGTCCGTGAAGGCGATTCCTTTACGAACAGAGCATACGATGGTCTGTATGTGAAGAAGGTATTGAAATATAAGGTTTCCTTTTATGCAAAATCCATTCGTGGCTGTGCAGATGTGATCGTAGCTGTGAAGAAGAATGGCATTACTTATGCGCAGGAAATGATTGCAATTGAGCAGGAAGGAAAAGAATGGAAGAAGTATTCCTGCGAGCTGAAGGTGTCAGATGATCTGGAAAAGGCAGATTTTGTTGTGACACTTTGCGGTGCCGCAGTGATGGCATTTGATCAGTTCTCTATGATGCCGTCAGATGCGGTGTGCGGTGTATTCAGAAAGGATCTTGTTGAGAAGCTGGAGGCACTTAAGCCGTCCTTCATGAGATTCCCGGGCGGATGTGTCATAGAAGGAAATACGCTGGAGAACCGCTATCAGTGGAAGAACAGTGTGGGACCGGTTGAGACAAGAAAGTTTAACTGGAACCGCTGGTCAGTCTACAATAAAGGCGGAAAGGATCCGCTTTCCTGCTACTATGCTCATTATGGACAGACACTTGGCGTAGGCTATTATGAATATTTCCTGCTCTGCAAATATCTGAACGCAAAAGCGCTTCCGGTGCTCAGCGTCGGCCTGGCATGCCAGTTTATGTCAAGTGAGTTTGTGCCTGCAGACAGCGAAGAACTGGAAGAATACATTCAGGATGCAATCGATCTCATAGAGTTTGCCAACGGAAGTGCCGACACGAAGTGGGGAGCTGTCCGTGCCGAAATGGGGCATCCGGAGCCGTTCGGTCTGGAGTACCTCGGTGTAGGTAACGAACAGTGGGAGACAGAAGATAACGAATTCTTTAAGCGCGCAAAGAAGTTTGAGCAGCGCATTCATGAGAAGTATCCGGAGATTAAGATCATCGGAACGGCCGGTCCGGATGTAAGTTCAGAGCGGTATGTGGCCGGATGGAATTTCTATCGTACTGAAAGGAAAGAGAATCCAAACTGTGTACATGCGGTGGATGAACACTACTATGCAAAGCCGGAATGGCTGTATGAAAATGTGCATTTTTATGACAACTATGACCGTGATGTAAAGGTATTTGCAGGAGAATACGCATGCCATATTCCGGGACTGGCAAGCCGCATGAACTGTCCGGGCGCCAATACGCTTGGCGCAGCACTGGCAGAGGCTGCGTTCCTGACAGGTGTTGAGCGTAATGCAGACGTGGTGGTCATGGCATGTTATGCACCTTTGTTTGCCCGACTGGGATATACGCAGTGGTCACCGGACCTGATCTGGTTCAACGGCGGGAAATCCTACGGAACACCGAGCTATTATGTGCAGCAGATGTATAGCTGCAACCGTGGTGTCTGCACTCTTGAAACAGACTGGACCAAAGATCAGGAAGAGAAAGAAGGCCTGTACTTCAGTGCAGTTCAGGACGCGGATGGAACGGTAATCCTCAAGGCTGTGAATGCATCCGGTGAGGCGAAGACCATTTCCGTGGAAGGTGTGTGCAAAAGCAAGGCTGTAATCACACAGATCAGCGGGGATCCGGCACAGAGCAATACCATTTATGAACCGGAGAATATTGTTCCAAAAACATGTGAGACAGAAGGTGGGAAAATTGTGCTCAGACCGCACAGTTTTGCAGTAATACGATTTGTGAAATGATAATGTGCTGGCGGCAGCGCTATATGTCTCATTATTTAAGACCAGCCGGAGGGCTGGTCTTGCCTTATATATCCGTCAGGTTTGCTTTGTAGGCTTCTCCCCATTC
>DNJM01000231.1:0-345 GCA_003489085.1 Lachnospiraceae bacterium | reverse complement strand
GCAGTAATACGATTTGTGAAATGAAAATGATAAAATATTGATTATATATGTAGGAGAATAATTCATATGAAAACCACATTTCGTGCCAGACAGCCATATGCAGATATGTTTTTGCTTTGTGCCGAATGATGAAGCTTTCCCAACAATGGATTCCGTGTGAACTCTGCGATTGTGAAGAAGCAGGCAGCAGGGCTTCCGGTTTTCTATGCGGAATGGAATGAAAATGCGATCTTCAGCGCTTACACAAATGATACACGAAAAGTGGCTGCTTATGATATAAAAGCTGCATTGGATGTAGAAAACAATCTGGATGGTTCCAGTATCTGGTGCTTCAGCGATATTTTT
>DNJM01000131.1 GCA_003489085.1 Lachnospiraceae bacterium | reverse complement strand
CATGCTCCGGCGGTTCCAGTGTCGGTGTATACATCGTGCATACCCCGGAGGAATATAAAAAGGCAATTGAGGCTTCTTTTAAATATGAAGATGAGCTGATTATCGAAGAATACGTAAAAGGACGGGAATTCGCTGTCGGTATCCTTGACGGCAAGGCACTTCCGGTGATTGAAATTGTGCCAAAAAGCGGTTTCTTCGACTATAAGAATAAGTACCAGGACGGATGTACTGAAGAGATCTGCCCTGCTCAGATTGATGCAGAAACTGCTGCACGGATGCAGGATGCCGCAGAAAGGGCATTTGCTGCACTGAAGCTGAATGTGTATTCCCGTGCAGATTTTCTGTTGGATGAGGCCGGCAATATCTACTGTCTGGAGATGAACAGCCTCCCGGGTATGACCATGGCAAGCCTTCTTCCAAAGGAAGCCAGGGCTGCCGGTATCGAATATGGCGAACTGTGTGAACTGATCATTCAGAAATCCCTGGAACGCTTTTAAGCCAGCCGGGAACCACTAAATAAGAAGGTGTACGTTTATGAAACATATGACATTAAAAGAAATCGCCGTTGCCTGCGGAGGGATTTATTACGGTGAGGATTCCTACTACCATCAGGAAGTGACCGGCGTTGCCATCGACAGCCGCAAGATTGAACCGGGATATTTGTTCGTCCCGATTCGGGGTAACCGTGTGGACGGACATATGTTTATTCCCCAGGTCATGGAGGCCGGTGCCCTGTGTACCTTATCCGAGCATCGCATGGATGGAGTCAGCCATCCATATATTCTGGTAAATTCTACAGAACAGGCACTGAAGGATATTGCGGAGCACTATCGGAAATCTTTGCATATCAAGGTCGTCGGCATCACCGGCAGTGTCGGGAAAACCAGTACCAAGGAAATGATCGCCTCCGTACTGTCGCAGAAATATTCTGTCTTAAAGACGGAAGGAAATTTTAACAATGAGATCGGACTTCCACTGACAATCTTCAATATTCGCGAGGGACATGAAATCGCAGTCCTGGAGCTGGGCATCAGTCAGTTCGGAGAGATGGAGCGGCTTTCCCGGATCGCCCGCCCGGACATCTGTGTCATTACCAATATTGGTGTCTGCCACCTGGAAAACCTGAAAAGCCGTGAGGGCATTTTGAAAGCGAAAACGGAAATTTTCAACTACATGCAGCCTAAGGCTGATATCATACTGAATGGTGATGATGACATGCTCTGCACCATCACAAAGATCAAGAAAAGCGAGCCGATGTTCTTCGGCCTGGCCGCAGAACGGGATGCCTACGCTACTGAAATACGGAATCTTGGCCTGAAGGGAACTGCCTGTATTCTCATTCTTCCAAATGGACGAATTGAAGTGACAATACCGATTCCGGGCTCTCACATGGTATACAACGCATTGGCCGGCGCCTGTGTCGGCTTAAAGCTTGGTCTGACCCTGGATGAAATCAAAGCCGGCATCGAGGCGCTGACACCGGTCAGCGGCCGGAACCATATCATCGAATCCGGTACATATACTCTGATCGATGACTGCTATAATGCCAATCCGGTTTCCATGCGGGCTTCTATCGATGTACTTTCCTTTGCCCTTGGCAGAAAAGTGGCTGTTTTGGGTGATATGTTCGAACTGGGAAAGCAGGAATTGGAGCTGCACTACGAGGTTGGTGAATATGCCGCTGCAAAACATATTGATCTGGTGATCAGCATTGGCAATCTGGCCCGTGAAATTGCAGAAGGTGCTTCCCACCATGCTTCTACGCAGGTGCTGCACTTTAACACCAAAGAAGAGTTTCTGGCGCAAAAAGACAGTCTTCTTCAGACAGGAGACACTATTTTGATTAAGGCTTCTCATGCCATGAATTTCCCGGCAATTGTAGACGCCCTGCAGGAATCTGCCCCAAAGGAGAACTAAACACTCATGAGCTATCAGATACTGGTTCTGGACCTGGACGGTACACTGACCAATTCCAGAAAAGAAATCACACCACCTACCAGAGAGGCACTGCTTCAGCTTCAGCAATCCGGAAAAAAAGTGGTTCTCGCTTCCGGAAGACCTACTCCCGGAGTTCTTCCCCTTGCCGAGGAGCTGGAGCTGGCACGCTACGGCGGCTACATCCTTTCTTTTAACGGTGCAAGGATCATCAGCTGCCGGGACGGACGGCCCATCTACAACCGTACGCTGCCGCCGGATGTCATCCGCCCTGTCTATGAACTCGCCCATCCATATGATGCAGATATCATTACCTATGCAGCGGATGCCATTCTAAGCGGCGGACACGTGAACCAGTACAGCGAACTGGAAGCACGGATCAACCGTCTGCCGATCCGGCAGCCGGATTACTGGCCGGAAGCCATTACCTTTCCGATTAATAAAATTCTTCTCTCCGGAGAAGCTGCACTGATGGCCGAGCTGGAAGAAGTTATGAAGAAGCATTTTCATTCCTATCTGAATATCTATCGCTCGGACCCGTATTATCTGGAGATTATGCCTCCTCAGATTGATAAAGCATACTCTCTGCAGAAGCTCCTGAACAGTATCGGCATGACTGCAGATGAAATGATCTGCTGCGGAGATGGATACAACGACATTTCCATGATTGAATACGCCGGTCTGGGGGTTGCCATGGCAAATGCACAGCCGGTTCTGTTGGAAAAGGCAGACTTTATCACAAAATCGAATGATGAAGACGGGGTGCTACATGTAATACGGCACTTTATGATGGAATGACAATCCACACGGTAAATAAAAACATCAGCCATTTGCAGCTGCCGGCTGCAGTCATACAAATGGCTGATGTTTTACTCATATACTTTCTTCTCTTTTAAAATTTCTGAATCGTTTCTGCATCCAATGCCTTTACGATCTCCACTGCAAGCTTCACTGCATTCTGGCAGTCTTCCAGCGTACAGATAGCATTATGGCTATGGATATAGCGCACCGGTACGCCAATGATGATCGTCGGCACACCATGACGGGAAGCATGAATATACTTTCCATTGGTTCCGCCGCCGCTTCTTACGGATTCCTGTACCGGGATGCCAAGCTTCTCACCCAGATCCAGGGCAAACCGCTGGAACCTGGGGTTCGTAATCATGGAGCAGTCAAAATGACGCAGCATCGGTCCTTTCCGCAATGCGGTCTGAATCATGTAATCCGGCGAAAATGTATCGTCTGCCGGACATCCTTCAAATGCAATGCAGACATCTGCATCAATATTATATACAGCAGCCATGCTTCCGCGTTCTCCGACCTCTTCCTGTACGGTCATCGTTGCGGTCACATCTACATTCAGCTCTTCCGCATTCAGCTGATTCAGTGATTCCAACAGAGCAGCGCAGCCGACACGGCAATCAAATGCTTTTCCCATAAAGAGATCTCTTTTCTCATCATACGTGCAGGTTACATCCGGTACTACCGGCGCTGCCATACGAATGCCAAAATTCTCTTTCAAGTCCTGTGCACTGGTTGCCCCCACATCAATCGCCATATCAGAAAGTGCTCTGCCTTTGCCAAGTTCTGCTTCCGTCATAAAGTGCGGAGGCTTGCTGGTGATGATGCCCGGCAGATACTCTCCATCCTTATTCATGACTCTGACCTTATTCGTCGGCAGGGAGGATACCTCACTTCTTCCCAGCTCCAGGAAATTCATCGTACCATTCGGCTTGATTGCCTGAATAATATAACCCACTTCGTCACTATGGGCATCCATCCATACCTTAGGTCTTCTACCCTTATTATTCTTCAGCTCCATATAGGTATTGCGAAGTGAATCAATCGTAACATCACAATATGCTTCTGCTTCCTTACGGCCAATCTCTGCTACTTCGTCCTCAAAGCCGGATACACCGTTTGCATTACTCAGATCTTCAATCAGTTGAATCATTTCTTCTCTTGTTCTCATTGCCTGTTTTCCTCTCCTTTTATAGTCGATATGATCTGTCTGTACCTATTGTAGCGCAGACTGCAGAATTTTTCAATTGCATCCAGGGTTCTTTTTCTCCCTTACCGTACAGATTCGATACTGCCTTCTTACGGAGCAGATACAGACAAGTAAAAAGGTGCATCACCAGTCCTGCATTTGACTTCGACACACCTTCTGTCTTTTTTTATAATACCTTTGAAAGGAAATCACACAGTCTTGGATTCTTTGGATGCTCGAAGAATTCCTTCGGGCTGTTTTCCTCCTGAATCTTTCCTTCATCAATGAATATCACTCTGGTTGATACTTCCCTTGCAAAACGCATCTCGTGTGTTACCACAACCATCGTCATACCACTCTCCGCCAGCTCTTTCATCAGACTTAACACTTCTCCGACCATTTCCGGATCAAGGGCAGATGTGGGCTCATCGAAAAGCATCACGTCCGGATTCATAATCAGCGAACGGACGATCGCCACACGCTGTTTCTGCCCTCCGGACAGCATATTCGGATAGGTATCTGCCTTTTCCAGCAGGCCGATCCGCTCCAGAAGTTCATCCGCTTTTTCCTTCGCTTCCTCCTCCTTCATCAGTCCCAGCGTAATCGGCGCCAGCATAATATTCTCACGCACGGTCTTATGTGGGAACAGATTAAACTGCTGAAATACCATACCGATTTTCTGCCGATGACGGTTAATATCCACCTTTGGATCCGTGATATCCACCCCTTCAAACAGGATCTGCCCGCCAGTCGGTGTTTCCAGCAGATTCAGCGAACGAAGAAAGGTAGACTTACCGGAACCGGAAGGGCCGATCACCGTCACAACCTCGCCCTGATGGATTTCCGTAGAGATACCATCCAATACTTTATTGTCACCAAAATATTTCTTTAATCCTTTTACTTCAAGCAAAACATTTCCGCTAACGCTCATTCGTTCTCAACCTCTTTTCCAGCTTATTCATACAGAAAGTCAAGAGCATAACCAGTACCAGATACATCAGTGCTGCTGCGATCAACGGCCAGAATGCATTAAAGGTACGGCTCTGAATCATCATGGCACCCTTTGTCAAATCCTGCATTCCAATATAACCGATAATGGACGTTTCCTTTAGCAGGGTAATAAACTCATTTACCAGTGCCGGCAGTACATTCTTAAATGCCTGCGGAATGACGATCAGCCGCATCGTCTGGGACGCATTCAGTCCCAGGCTTCGACCGGCCTCTGTCTGTCCTGCGTCCACGGCCATGATGCCGGAGCGGACAATTTCCGCTACATAGGCGCCGGAATTGATACCAAATGCCAGCGCGCCAACCAGAATCCGATTCAGATTCACAGCTGCAAAAACAACAAAGTTCATAATCAACAGCTGGATCATCGTCGGTGTTCCCCGGATTACCGTCAGATAAACCACACAGAGCACATTCGGAATCCTGAGCTTTCCGGTTTTATCATGGCTCGATCGGATAATTGCGACAAGAAAGCCGATAATCAATCCAATGATCAGTGCAAGTACGGTTAAGATCAGGGTCGTTTTCAGACCATCCAGGAGCCATTTATACATATCTCCCGCAATAAAATTGGAGTAAAATCCTTCCTTAAAACTCTCTATAAATCCCACATCAACACCTGTTTCCTTTAAATGGTACTATTTTTTTACAATAATTACCTGACTGGCATTCGCATAAGTAGAAGTAAATGATACGTTCTCTTCCCGTTCCGGGGTTACGGTCATGCCTGCCGCGCCGAAATCTGCCTTTCCGGACTGTACAGCCGGAAGGATGGCATCGAATTCAATGTCCATGATTTCCAGTTCATATCCCAGCTTGTCGCAGATTGCCTGTGCAATATCCGCATCAATACCTACGATTGCATCTCCCTCATGATATTCGTATGGTTCGAATTCAGCATTCGTTGCCATAACCAGTTTTCCCTTAGAATGGTCAGCATCTGCCGGAGACTCATATGGTGTCTTGCCAGTCTCATCCCCAATGTAGTTCGCCATAATGCTGTCGATAACGCCCTCGGATTCCAGCTCGGTTAGTGCACCGTTGATTTCTTCCAGTAATTCCGTATTATCCTTCTTTAAGCAGATAGCATATTTTTCTTCTACAAATTCTTCATCCAGGATCTTCAGATCATCATTCTTCTCAACAAACTTGCTGGCTGGCTGGGAGTCAATGATCACACAGTCTACCTGGCCTGATTTCAGTGCCTGTACGGCCTCGCTTCCTTTACTGAAGCGCTTTACTTCTTTTGCACCATATTCTTCCTTGGATGCTTCCAGATCGCCTGTTGTTCCCAGCTGTACGCCGATCACTTTCCCCTTCAGATCTTCCTTGGATGTGATCGCAGACTCTGTAGTTCCTTCGCTGCTGCCCTTATCGCTGCTTCCGCACGCTGCCAGCGCCATGCTCATCATGACTGCCAATGCAAATGCTGTTACTTTCTTCCAGTTTTTCATAATTTCTCTCCCTTTCTTATTTCAATGAATTTATTTTGCATATTTATTCATGTAGGTATTA